>CAINMU010000062.1 GCA_903850885.1 uncultured Opitutia bacterium
AGAGAGGCAAACTAGCTGGCAAGTTGACAAGTTGACCGGTGGGCAAGGGAGGCAAAGCGGCGGAGCCGCGGAAGACTAGTTGACCGGTTGATTAGTTGGCCAGTTGGCCAGAGAGGCAAACTAGCTGGCAGGTTGACAAGTTGACCGGTGGGCAAGGGAGGCAAAGCGGCGGAGCCGCGGAAGACTAGTTGACCGGTTGATTAGTTGGCCGGTTGGCCAGAGAGGCAAACTAGCTGGCAAGTTGACAAGTTGACCGGTGGGCAAGGGAGGTCAGAGGGCCCGAAGGTAGGGGTGCGACCGAGTCGCGTCCGTTAGAAACGGAAGGCACGATGAGATGGGCCAGGTTATCAGACTCGATAAAGACTGTTTGCCTACGGACGCGACGCAGTCGCGCCCCAACCTCAAGGCAACTAGGACAGCACGTGGTGCGGCCCCACTCACGAGGCAATCATCTTCCGGGCGACCTCGAGATCTTCTGGGGTATCAATCGCCACGGGATGGTAGTCGGTGACAACGGTCTGAAAAGTAAGTCCATGCGCGAGGAAGCGCAGCTGTTCGAGTGATTCCGTGCTCTCGAGTTCGGTGGGCGTAAGCTGCGCGTAGCTCGCTAGAGTCATACGGTCGTAACCATAGACTCCGATGTGGACCCAATAATCGCGGTGCGCGACCCATTCGGAGGGGTCGATGCCGCGGAGGTGCGGAATCGGGCTGCGGGAAAAATAAATCGCGGCGCCATTTTCAGCCCGCACGACCTTGACCACACTTGCCGCCAGCAGGCGCTCGGTAGTTTGGATTTTGGCGACCGCCGTGACCAAGGGGCATTTCGTCTCTTTCCAGCGCGTGATTAAACCATCCAATAAAGCGGGCTGAATAAAAGGCTCATCGCCTTGGACGTTTAGAAAGAATTCGCCAGGTACTTTTTCGATGACGCTCGCCATCCGGGCCGTGCCCGAGGGGCAATCGGGCGAAGTCATCACAACCTCCGCGCCAAAGCCACGGGCGACGGTGGCAACTTCTTCAGAGTCGGTGAGAAGAATGACGCGATTCGCCTGCTTAACTTGTTTTGCGCGCTCCCAGACATGTTGCACCACGGGCTTGCCGCCCAGATCCAGCAAGACCTTACGCGGTAGGCGCGTGGAGGCGATACGTGCGGGAATGCAGAGGGTGATCATGGAAAGAAGAGGCTCAGAACCGAAGAAGAGTTGATTGGTTGGCCAGTTGGCCGGAGGAGCACTAGCTGGCCGGTTGACAAGTGGACAAGTGGGCAAGGGAGGTCAGAGGGCCGATTAACAAGTTGACCCGTTGATTAGTTGGCCGGTTGGCCGGTTGGCCAGAGAGACAAATTAGCTGGTCGGTTGACCTGTTGACCCGTGGGCAAGGGAAGACAGCGAGCTGACTCAAAGGGAAACTGGATACTGGATGATTTGCTGGGGTGTCTTGAGGTAGGGCGGGCTCTCCGAGCCCGCCGATTGAACGGTTCGGAGAACCGTCCCTACCCATTACCCGAACGGATGCGATGTCATCGCACCCCTACCCGTTGCATCCCTTGTCAACGTGTCAACTAGTCAACCTGTCAACTAGCGTTGTATCGCTTTTGCCAACTGGCCAGCGGGTTAACGGGTCAACTAACGCTGTATCGATCTGGCCAACTGGCCAACTATTCAACCCATCAACTAACTTTCTTCTTCAACTGGCCCACTAGTCAACGGGTCAACTAACTTTGCGGCTTACCGCCGCGCTTCGGCGGAATGCGCGAGATACCATTCGTAAACGCCGCGGATGCCCGCGCTTAAAGAAATCGAAGGCGACCAACCGAGCGCGCGGATACCGGATACGTCCATTAATTTACGCGGGGTGCCATCAGGCATCGCGGGGTCGAATTCGATGCGGCCGTTGAACCCAACGACCTCGGCGATCATCGCAGCTAATTCGCGGATACTTAACTCTTCGCCGGAGCCGATATTGATATGCCCCGGAGCCGAATATTTACGCAATAAAAGCAGGCAAGCCTGGGCAAGATCGTCAGCGTGCAGAAACTCGCGCAAGGGTTGACCGGTGCCCCAAAGTCTTAAAACAGCATCGCCGCGACATTTCGCCTCATGCATCTTCCGGATCATTGCGGGCAGCACGTGAGAATTTTCGAGCGAGAAATTATCTCCGAACCCGTAGAGATTACAGGGCATCGCGCTGATGAAATCGCAGCCGTATTGCGCGCGGGCGTGCGTGCAGAGTTTGATGCCGGCGATTTTGGCGATCGCATACGCCTCATTGGTCGGCTCGAGCGGACCCGTGAGTAACGCATCCTCCTTGATTGGTTGCGCGGCCAGCTTCGGATAGATGCAACTGGAACCGAGATAAAGCAGTTTACGGACGGAATGTTGGCGGGCGGCCTCGATGACGTTCGCCGACATGATCAGGTTATCGTAAAGAAAATCGTAAGGAGCGGTAGAGTTATGATGAATGCCGCCCACGCGGGCCGCGGCCATGATTACATACGTCGGTTTTTCACGGGCAAAAAAGGCTGTCGTCGCCGACCCGTCCCGGAGATCCAGTTCCGCGGAAGTGCGGGTCACCACATCCGTGTGCCCCGCGGCGCGCAGGGCGCGAACTAAGGCGGAGCCGACCATCCCGCGGTGTCCCGCGACATAAATTTTGGCGGCTAATTCCATCCGGTCAGCGGGTCTGGTGGGCGACTTTCTTTAAATCGCTATCGACCATCTTCTGGACGAGTTCTTCGAAAGAAGTCTGCTGCGGGTTCCAGCCCAACTCGCGGACGGCCTTGGCGGGATTGCCCAAGAGTTGCTCGACTTCCGTTGGCCGGAAATAACTTGGGTCGACGGCGACGAGCGTACGTCCCGTCTTTCGGTCGATGCCCTTCTCGTCGACACCGGTGCCCTGCCATTCCAGCTCGATGCCGGCGCGGCGGAAAGCATGCGTGCAGAATTCGCGGACCGTATACATCTTACCCGTCGCGATGACAAAATCGTCGGGCTGCTTATGTTGCAGAATCAGCCACATGCATTGCACGAAGTCGGGCGCATAACCCCAGTCGCGTTGGGCCGAAAGATTGCCGAGGAAGAGACAGTTCTGCTGGCCGTGCACGATATTGGCGACCGCCAGGCTGATTTTGCGCGTCACGAACGTTTCCCCGCGACGTTCGGACTCATGATTAAACAGGATGCCGTTGCTGGCAAAGATACCGTAGGCTTCGCGATAATTCTTCGTGATCCAATAGGCATAGATTTTAGCGACGCCATAAGGACTGCGCGGGTAGAACGGTGTCGTCTCGGATTGCGGCACCTCGACGACCTTACCGAAAAGTTCCGAAGTCGACGCTTGGTAAATCCTAACTTTCTTCTCCAACTTGAGGATGCGGACGGCCTCGAGCAGGCGAAGCGTACCGAGGCCATCGGTGTCGGCGGTATATTCGGGAATTTCGAAGGAGACCTTGACGTGCGACATCGCGCCCAGGTTATAAATCTCGTCGGGTTGGACTTCGCCGATGATCCGAATCAGATTGGTACTGTCCGTCAAATCGCCGTAGTGAAGTGCGATTTTTTTGACGTGAATATCACGGACCATATCAACCATGTAGAGATGCTCGATCCGTTCGGTATTAAAAGACGACGACCGGCGGATGATCCCGTGAACCTCATAACCCTTGGCGAGCAGGAATTCGGCGAGGTAGGAACCATCTTGACCGGTGATACCGGTGATTAAGGCGCGCTTTTTCATGGGTTAGTTTGAGGGAAAATGCGGGTTAAGAATTTTTTCCTTGGGCGATGATGCGGGAGCTACTGTCGATTTTGGCGCCGAGACCCTCGATCAGCATCGCACCGTGTTGCTTGAGGACGGTCATCTCGGGGATATTTCCGGAATTACGATCACCCCCTTTGCAAAAAACCGCTTCGCAACCCAGAGCCTTGGCTTCCGTGATCAGCTGATCCAGCGTCGCACAAACCGAGCCGTCGCTATCGATGGCCAGAACGGCCCGGTCGACGAGACGGAGGGCGGCCGTCACCGCCAAGCGGGTGTCCTGATCGATGAAAGCTTTGCCTTTTTTAAGGGCCGCTTGGGCGTCGTTATTGACGATGACCCAGAGCACATCGCCCTGCGCCCGAGAGAGCTCGAGTAGTTCCAGGTGGCCTCGATGCAGCGGATCGAAATATCCGGAGGTGATGGCGATACGCATGGTAGTTGGACGGGGGGTTGCGTCTTAATTACCTGTCAGTCTTAATAAAACGGTTTAAGAATGGTAACTGCTAATTTTGCGTTAGTCACGCAGGCTACCGCACGTGAAGGCGTTCGATGCCGGCACGGACAGAAAAGTAAAATGTCTGCCGGGGAGACCGGCGGAAAATCAGGCCTCGGTGGGAGGCGGAAGGAGCAGCGGGAAAAGCTCGAGGGCGCGACTATTCCAGCGCTTAAGACGGGCAAGGCGCTCGAGCACCTCGGGAGAGGCGTTGGCGGACTGGACTCCGTCCAGGACCCGTTGGAGGGCGGGCGCAGATTGCTCGAGGGCGGGCTGAACTTGGCTACGCAAGAGAGAGACCAACGAGGAAGCTAAAGATGGCGTGGGTTGCCAGAGTTCGCGCCGCGAACCCTTTTCCTTGACCGACAGGATCATCCCCTGGTCGCGTAAGAACTTAAGTCCTTGACTGACAGAGCCTTTGCTCATTCCAAGCCTGCCTTGAATAAGGTCAAAATCGAGCGGTTTTATTGAAATATAGAGGAGAGCATAGATTTCGGCGACCGAGCGCGGAACGCCTAAGATCCCGGCCATCAGGACAAAGAAATCGGCCAATTCGAGCTCGTGGGGAGCTAATGGCTCAAAGGAGGGGCGACTTACGCGCCGTCCTGCGGTCTTTTCGAAGGGTGTCTTCATCATTAATCCCTTATCAAATAGGGATAAAACGTACTTTCATTAATTTTTGAACCTACGCAAGAGGTAAATGACAACGGCTCTCCAAGATCATCCCAACCGAGATAAACGGGCGGGCGCTTCCTAAGACTTAAAATTGTCCACCGTGGCGTCCCCTTGGGGATTCGAACCCCAGTTACTTCGATGAAAACGAGGTGTCCTGGACCGGGCTAGACGAAGGGGACGCTCGGTGGAAGTTGGGAACGTAGGAAGGGAACCCCTTGGGTCAAGATTTTTGAAATACGTCTCATCAGGGATCGTCCACCCTCATTGGGACCCATCAATACCTCTTAAAAATGGCCTTAGCGGGTGAGATCTAAACGGCCCTGACCGCCGGCGGTATCAACGTCCGAATAAACTTCGGTCCTCGTAGGGGTTGGCGGACTTAGTGGCGCCGCGCTGGGCGGCATTCTTCGCCAAGACCCATCCACCCCAGGCGGCCGAACCCACGAAAAGAACGACCCCGAGAAGGAGAATCCACTTGGGTGTCGGCGCCGAAGTTTCTGGTTCTTTTTTCAGAGTCATAATAAATCGGTTAACTGATAATCTAATGTAATAAAATGAACTTGGCAACAAGGCTAAGATTTTTACATATGTAATCACCCCCCAGTCATACCCAAATTCTGCATGAGCCCTAAGCAGAAACCGCAGGTTGTTATCATTGTCGATGATCGAAGCTTAGCCGCGACGCTCACCGAACAATTAGTTAACGCCAGCTTTTCCCCACAAGTCTTTCACAAAGGCGCCACCGCCTTAAAATTCATCGAGGAAAACCATACCCATTTGGTTTTGCTCGATCCCAGTCTGGCGGACATCGATGGGCTATACCTTCTCGATAAGATCCGCCGTATCGGTTTCGCGCCAGCGGTCATTTTCCTTTCCGCACAAAGCAACCCGACGCACATCGCCCAAGTCCTTGAAGCTGGGGCCGATGATTACATCCTGAAACCCCACGCCGTCGAAGAATTAGTCGCTCGGATGAAGGCCGTCCTGCGTCGTAGCGAAACCGCTGGAGATATTCGCCTGACGAGTAACGCCGACCTGTCGACGACCACGTTTTCGTTCAATGGCGCCGAAGTCCATCCGGAGCGCCTAGAATTGGTGTTCGCGCCTGGTCGCCGCTGCAAACTAGGCCGTAAAGAACTCGGCATCCTTTACCACCTGCACGCCAACCCTGGGGTAATCATCAGCCGCCACAGCCTCATTCATGCCGTCTGGGGAGTGCATGCCGACGTCCGCAGCCGTTCGCTTGATCAATATATCGCGAAGATTCGGGAAGCTTTTGGTCGCTTTGGACGCTCGCTCGACTGTTTCCGCACCATTCATGGCATTGGTTACTGGTATGAGCCCGCCCCGCAGGCCGGAGAAGGTGGCAGTTCAAAGAAGAGGCACGCTTGATTCCTGAGGAATATAGGCACAATAAGGAGCACAATGAAAATCAAGTGCTACCTTAAACCCAGCTGCGGCTGGAGCAACGGCGTCCGGGCAATCATGACGAAATACACTTTGGCCTATGATGATATTGATATCATCAACAACGCGGCGAACTACGCGGAGATGGTCGAGCGGACCGGTCAACGGCTGTCCCCTTGCGTCGAAATCGACGGCGTGATGTTGCCGGATATTTCCGGAGCTGAAGTCGAACAATACCTGCTCGCGCAAGGCCTCGTGAAGGCGAACGCCGAAGTTCCTGCCGTACCCACGAACGCGCCCTGCACGGATGCCGAACACGAGAAGATGAAGGCGAAGACGATTCGTTTTTTCTGAGAAGAAGATGGGTTGGGGAAACAGAGTTGATGGGTTGATGAGTTGGCCGGTTGGCCAGAGGGATAAATAGCTGGCAGGTTGACAAGTTGACCCGTGGGCAAGAGAGGCCTGAGGCCGATTAGTAAGTTGATCTGTTGATTAGTTGATTAGTTGGCCAGAGGAGAACACTAGCTGGCCGGTTGACAAGTTGACTGGTGGGCAAGAGAGGTCAGAGGCCGATTAATAAGTTGATTCGTTGATCAGTTGGCCGGTTGGCCAGAGAGGCAAACTGGCTGGCCGGTTGACAAGTTGACCGGTGGGCAAGGGAGGCTGAAGGCTGATTAGCAAGTTGATGGGTTGATCAGTTGGTCGGTTGGCCAGGGAGGTCAGAGGGCCAGAAGGTAGGGGCGCGACTGCGTCGCGTCCGTTCGCAACGGAAGGCACGATGAGATGGGCCAGGTTATTAGACTCGATAAAGACTGTTCGCCTACGGACGCGACGCAGTCGCGCCCCTACCCTCAAGACAAAGTACTAAACTCAAAGGGAAACCGGGGACCGGTTGTATGGCTGGGATGGTTGTGTGCTAACCCGTACCTGCACCTGAACCCGAACACCCGAACCTGGTTCCTGATAGCCGAGACCCGGGACCTGAAATTGCATCTCTTAGGACAGTACGTGGTGCTATCCCTACCTCAAAGCAACTAAAGGTGACGGGTGACGGCCGCGGACATCGGGGATTCGGGTTTCGGCTTTTCAGTCATCAGCCATCAGCCACCGGAACCTGGAGCCGGCTGCCGAAGGCCGAACGGCCGACTCCCGAATGGCTGATGCCCGGGTGGCCGGCACCTGTCACCCATTGAGTGGCTTAGCTAAGTTAATCAACGAACGGATGCGATGTCATCGCATCCCTACCGCGAGGCACCTAGGGCAGCACGCGGTGCTGCCCCTACCTCTCGCTTACTCCGTCTTGCCGGAGCCGAAATCAGCCAGCGAATCCGCCACCCACTGCCGTTGATCGACACCTAATTCTGGGAAGATGGGGATGCTTAACACTTCGGCGGAAAGCTGCTCCGAGATTTTGGCGCTATCGAAGCCGCGATAATTCGCCGGCGCGAAGCACTCTTGGCGATGGAGCGGAATGGGGTAATAAATTTCGCAACCAATCTTACGGGCAGTCAGGAAAGCCTTCAACGCGTCGCGACGACCTTGCGGCACCCGCAGGGTAAACTGATTCCAGATGCCCTGTTTCGTAAAATCGACGGGTAAAAGAATCTTAGCCTCCGGCGATACTCCGGGGCGGTTTTCCGCGATGCCCGCGCAATCCTTGAGCGCCTGATGGTAGAAATTCGCATTACCCGCCCGAGCGCAGTTATAACCGGGCAAATGAGGGAGCTTGATGTGCAGGAGGGCGGCCTGGAGCGGATCCATCCGGAAATTAGCGCCGACTTCACGGTGATAATATTTTGGCTGCATGCCGTGAACGCGTAAGATGCGGGCCCGCTCCGCCAAGGCATCGTCGGAAGTCGTCACGAGACCAGAGTCGCCCATCCCGCCAAGATTCTTGGACGGAAAGAAACTGGTGGCGCCAAAATCACCGGCCGACATCGTCGCGCGACCCAGCCAGCGGGCACCCATGGATTGTGCGGCGTCCTCGATGAGGCGCAAGCGGTGGGCAGAGGCAAAAGCAACCAAGGCATCGAGGTCGCAAGCTTGCCCGAAGAGGTGCACGGGCATAATGGCCTTGGTGCGCGGGCCGACCTTTCGGGCGGCATCCGCCAGATCGATATTAAAAGTATGAGGATCGACATCGACCCAGACCGGATGGGCGCCCAGACGGACGACCGAACCGGCGGTGGCGAAGAAAGTAAAGGCCGGCAGGAGCACCTCGTCGCCAGGGCCGAGGCCGAGGGCCATCAACGGAAGCAGCAACGCATCCGTGCCAGAGGAAACCCCTAAGGCGTGCTTGACCCCGAGGAAGGCCGCACAGGCTTTTTCGAAAGCCTCGAGCCGCGGGCCCATGATGAAAGCATTCGAGCGCAGCACCTCGCGGAAAGCTTGTTCGAACTCGGCCTCAAGGGCACGATTCTGTGGCCCGAGATCAAGCAGCGGAACGGTAATCATGGCGCGACTCATTTCTCCCACCGTCTCCCCGCACGAGCAACATCATTTCTGCGCCGCCGGCCGACGCAGGACCAGGAACAAGCCGAGCGCGGCCAAGGGTAGTGTCCAGAACTGTCCCGCCGTCAGACCCAAGATAAAGCCGTCTTCGGGCGTGCGGAAACACTCGGTCGCAATCCGCGCGACCGAATATAAAAGCAGGAACTCGCCGGCCAAGCGCCCAGGCGAAAGCTTTTGTGGGAAGCGCCAGAGCACCCAGAGCAGCGGGAGCAAACCCTCGCCGAAAGCTTCATAAAGTTGCGAAGGGTGGCGGGGTTCCGCGCCTTCGTGGGGAAAAATCACCGCCCAGGGTACATCCGTTGTGCGGCCCACTAATTCGGCGTTCACAAAGTTTGCCAACCGACCGAAAAGCAGGCCGGCGGGAGCCATGGCACAAAGTAAATCGCCGACGGATAAGAACGAAACTTGACGAGAGCGGGCAAACCAAAGCCCGGCCAAAAGTACGCCGAGAAAGCCCCCATGGCTGGCCATGCCGCCCTGCCAGACGCGGAAAAGCATGGTCGGATCCGCGACGAACTCGGCGCGAGCATAGAGCAAGACATGGCCGAGGCGACCGCCGGCGATGACGCCAACCATGACGGCCGTAATCAAAGTGGATTCATCGAGAGCATGCTTGAGGGGGGTCAGACCAGCACGCCGCCAGCGTGAAAGTAAAAGAGCGGCGACTAAGAAACCCGCTGCGTAAGCCAGCCCATACCAATGGACACCGCGCAAAGGCCAACCTTCAGGAAAGCGAAGCGCGACTGGGTCGAGATGGTGAACCCAATAGCCGAAGCCTGAGAAAATCATAAGTTAGCCTTGGGTGGAGTCGTATCGCCAGGGTGACGACGCCCGACCCGATGCCCGCGCTGACGGGCGAGCTCTCGCATGTCAGGGTGAGGATCGTCTTTCTCGTAAATTTCTATGCCTAAGAGCGATTCGAAAACATCCTCGAGGGTGATCACGCCCGCAAAGGCGCCGAATTCATCGACCACCACGGCAAGGTGTTGATGCGCGCGGACCAAATCATGCAAAGCATCAGACAGCGTAGCGTTTTCCGGCACGATGTGCGGCTTGGCCATCAGATCACGGACCAAGACATCGCGACGACCTTCGCCCGCGGCCTTCAAAATATCGCGGCGCCTCACCACGCCGACGATGCGATCGGGATTATTTTCCCAGACTGGCAAGCGGCCGTGCGGCACACTGGGGTAAAGGCGCAGAACATCTTCGACGGTGAGATTGGCTTCAATGGCCGTGACCACCGGACGCGGCGTGAGGACCTGCGAGACGGGGATATCATCCAGGCGGACGGCGTTGGCCACCAAGGTGCTTTCCGCTTGGGTGATCTTACCTTCGCGCGCGGCGGCTTGAGCAAGACTGCCGATATCCGCATCGGCCCGGTCGAAGCCGACCTCTTCGGGTGGAGCCAAAGAGTCGTGTAATTTACCCAAACTGCGGAGAATCGAAGCGGCGGCGCGGACTAACTTGAGCACCGGCGCGATGCGGCGAGCCAGCACCTTACGAAAATGTATCCCAAGTTTTCGGGGGAGCATCACCGTCAACCAGGCCATGAAGAAAGAGGTGCCGATGACGGCGAAGACTGCACCCACGATAACCGTCCAGGAGGCCGGGATGCTGGTGATGACCTTGTCGCCGACCAGTGCTCCACCCAAGAGTGCACTCATGCCGACAAAAGCAGCCGTCAAAACCTCGAAGGCCGCAAGGGTGTTCCCTTGATCGCCCCGCGAACGCTCGATGGAAACGGCGGCCTTGGCGTCGAGTCGGCGCAAATCCTCCAACTCCGTATGGGAAAGGGCGGAGACGACCCCCGCCACGAGGGAAATCGCGGCGGCGCTACCGTTGAGGAAAACAAAAATTGGCCAAAGTAACCAGACGTCCATGTCTCTGTTTCTTAAGGGGAATCAGGCCGAAAGGCGAGGGAGAATCCCGGCGTTGACCGGCGGCGTATTGACCGGAAGACTGAGGCCATGAATCCACGTGAGATTAAAATCGTGTCCGGACTCGCCGTCTTCCTGACCGTCGGCCTGCCTGCCGCTGCTGGCGCCATCGCCTTCCGTGCCCAGCCCATCTTGACGACCCTCATCACGGGAGAGCCCGGCAAGCTGCCTGGGCTAACGGATTACTATTTTAATCACTTCACCGGAGCGCTCCTGACACTCTTCGTCTTGGCCGCCCTCGCGACCTTCATTTCATTGCGAAGTTATCTGAAGAAAGACGGCGAGGCGATCGTGCAAATGGCGACCTTGCTAGCGGCCGCGTGTTTTTCGGCTTTGATCAGCGTCGGCTTTTTGGCGCTGCTCATCCTGGCCACGACCATGCCTCTTTACGCCAAAATAATGGCACGCTGAGAGCGCCATTGCGCCAAGGCCAGCATGTGTCGGCGCGGTTCATCTTGATTAGCGTTCGCCTGCCAAAGCGTCGTTCCGTCGAGACCGATATATTTTTGGGCCAGCACCGCACCACCCGAAAAAGTCGAACGTAGCACCACCACGGCTTGGGCGTGGAGCGGAAAACCTTCGGCCACATCTTGGACCGAACATCCGGCCTGCATTAACACGCCACGAAACTGAGCGGCGGCCGTACCCAGCAGCCGACCCGTGGCGGCGGCGGGAAAACTCCAGATTTGCCCGTCCCACCAAGCCAAAGAGCTACGCGTCGCTTCCGCTAATCGCCCAAGCGCGTCGAACTGCAAACCTTCCACGTCGAGGCGCGGCGTCAGGCTTTTTAACTCATGCCAAGCCGACGACGAATTACGCCACGGCCCGCTCTTCGGGCGAGGTAGCCATTCCGGTTGATCGCGCACGGTCCTTAATTGGAATAAATCGATCGTCGATGGCGTCGGCGGTAATGCCCGTGCGGTGAGCCATTCCGTCGGAAGCGCATCGGCGCGCGACGCTACTATCAGACGAATAATGGCATCGGTTAATTTTTCGCGGGCGAGCAATTGTTGAACGACGGGTTGCCAGCGGGCGGCTTCGGCCTTGGCCCCTAATTGCAGGCGCGACGCATCCAGGCCTAACCGCGGGCAACCTAAGGCCAACCGCGTAAGGTGATCGCCCAAGCATTCAACCTTACCGTCCCGAATCGCGAACGTCTCGAAGAGGCAAGGACCGGGATGGATTACGGAAACTTCGGCGCCATCAGGTTGCGGGAACCATTCGCCGTTACGCCAAGCCATCATCGGGGCATGGCGGCATGAGCCGCGGCAAGAAGAGGTGCCTGAGCTTTACGCAACGCTTCGGCATGTTCGCGCCCAGGCACGGAATCGGCGACGATACCGGCGCCGGCCTGGACAAAGCAGCGACCCTCGGCGCACCAAAGCGAACGGATGATGATATTGAGACAAAGATTTCCCGAAGCACTAATCCAACCCAAGGATCCCGTATAGAAACCCCGGGCGACGGGTTCGACCTCGGAGATGATCTGCATCGTACGTACCTTAGGCGCACCCGTAATCGTACCTCCCGGAAAAAGGGCGCGGATGACATCGGCGGGCGTAACCTCTACCTGGAGCCGACCTTCCACCTGGGAGACCAAGTGCATCACGTGGGAATAGCGCTCGATGGCCATGAACTCGGGTACCCGGACGGAGCCCGCTTGCGAAACGCGGCCAACATCATTGCGCAAGAGGTCGACCAGCATCAGATGCTCGGCCCGTTCTTTGGTATCGCCCGAAAGTTCCGAAGCCCAGGCCTCGTCGGCGGCAGCAGCGGCGCTCCGCGGCCGCGTACCGGCGATGGGTCGCGAAGTGATCTTTCCGTTCGTCACCTCGACTAATAATTCGGGCGAACCGCATGCTAGTGAAATACCGGGAAGTTGGGCGAAGCCCATGTAGGGCGAAGGGTTGGCGGCCCTCATCGCCTCATAGGCCAGCAAGGGATGGACGGGCGGCACCTCCAAACGCGTGGAAAGATTTACCTGATAAGTATCTCCGGCCGAGATGTAAGCCAGACACTGAGCGACGGCTTGCACGAAACCTTCGGCCGGGAGCGACGAAGCCATCGGAGTGGCCGGAGTGACGGGAGGCAAAGGCGCGCGCGGCGACGCATGGCAAGCGGTCAGCCATAAATCAGCGAGCATCTGGGCGCGCGCTTGGGCGGCCTTTAAAGTCGAGCGTGTCGTATTTTCATGGCGACAGAGAATGACCACCGTCAGCTGCAGGAGGGCTGAATCGAAAATGCAGACCTCATCGGCCTCCAGCACAACGGCCAAAGGAGTAGCAGGATCGGGGATTGCCGAATTCACCGGCTCGATCTGACCGGCCAATTCGTAACCCAAGACCGCGAGCAGGCCGCCTTGAAAGGCCGGCCAGCCCGGTAGTTGCGGGGCGCGCACCTCGCGTGACCATCGTCGCAAAAAATCGAGAGGCTTTTCCGGAGGGTCTTCGTGAGCGCCTTGCGCCGTGGAGGAAACGACTCGTCCGTCGGCATAAAAGCTGATCGCCTGACGGGCGGCGGGAACGGCGAGCGTCAAGGAACCCGTCCGGCCGCTTTCGAGTACGGCATGGTAACGGCCCGTCAAAAAAGATTCCCAGGAAGTGGGCACGCCGGGTGCAGAAAAGCGCGCCATATAGGGCAGATGGCTCCAGCCCGTTCCAGCCGCAGCCCAATCTGCCTCGGTGACTTCTGCTAAAATAAGGGGCGGCTTACTCACTCGCGATATTCAGGTGATAACCGCTCAAGGCTGAAATCGAAAGAATTTTGCGGGCCTGCGTCGGCGTGACACCATAGACGTGGAGCTCTTGGCGCGAACCCTTGGAAACGACGGTCACGCGTAGACAACCTTCGAGCGGAACGACTTTGATGGAAAGAGATTTGGCTCCGACCCGCGCCTCGATGACTCCGCGGGAGACCCTGCCGTGACGTTCGAAAGCTTCGACCACGGGACGAGCCGCATCCGTGATGGTCGTGTGCGTTCCTGCGCGGCCCCGGCCCTTGACCATCGTTAGGCGATCTCCCAGTGATAGGGATGATGGGAGAGGAGTTCGCAGCCCCGCTTCGTGACGACCACGCAGTCTTCCATGCGACAAGCGCCGATCCCAGGATAGTATAAACCGGGCTCCACCGTGACCGCATTGCCGATAACCAGAGGCTTAGGATTACGCACCGACAGGGCTGGCTCTTCATGGATATCAAAGCCGAGACCGTGACCCGTGCCGTGGAAAAACCCGGTGTAAACGCCGTCGACCAAACCGGTCTTATAACCCATCGATTTAAAATACTTTACGACGACATCGTGCACGGCTGCCCCGGTGACACCGGCGCGGATCGCCTTGATGGCGCGGCGCTGAGCTTCCAATACGGCGTGGACGAGATTACGCTGCTTGGCGTTGGCCTTACCCTTGAGGTAGGTGCGGGTCATGTCCCCATAATTCTGGGAAGCGCGATGGCGGGGAAAGATATCGACGACGATGAGTTGATGGGCGGAAATCGGGCCAGAGCCGGAGCAGTGGCAATCGACGGCTTGATCGCCGGGGGCGCAAATCATCCCGATATCACAAAGCGCGCCCGCGCGGAGGATCGCCACCTGAGCTTCTTCTTTTAAAATTTCGGCGGTCAATAATTTGCCCTGCCAGAGCAACCGGTCTTGGCGATCAGGCGCGGCGGCGGCGAGGATTTTTTCAATCACTGCGAACCCGGCGCATGCCGCCGCATTACCAGCACGGATGCCAGCTAACTCGGCTTTATTCTTTATCCAACGGGCCGGGAAAAGTTCCGGGGACGAACGCTCGTCGCGCTGGGCGCCGCGCGGCGTGAGCTCGAGGCCTAACTCGCGTAAACGTTCATAGAGACCCACCGGAAAATCCGCGGGGACGCGGAAGCGTTGGACGCCGTTTTGCAGCGCCGCGAAAACAATCGCATCGGCCAGACCGGCGGCCGGATTTGTTTTGCGGAGATCCGTGATGATCGCGGAAAGATTCAAGACCTCATCGAAGTCGGACTCGTCTTCGGCGCGGCCGACCTCGAGCAAAGGAAGCAGCCCGATCTTGCGGCCTTGGGCGCTGAAAGCCGGGAACGGATCGGAGGCGTTGAAGCCCGAGAACCAGCGCAAATCTGCGCTCTTCGAGGGCGTCGCCATCATCAGGACCTCTTGCGGGGCCTTTGATTTTGTGGCGGTTTTTATCTTCTTTGGGGAGCGCACCATAGGAGGGAAGATGACCCATGTTTTGCGGGCGGTGAAGCGCAATCGGTATCGCCCTCGGCTCAATTCTGGGCAGGCTATCGGCATGCTCGCCCAAGTCGCCCCGTTGACCCAAGCCGCCGCCGGTTTTTGGAGCACGCTCTTCCTGCCTACGCTCCCCTGGTGGGAACTGGTCCTACGCGGTATCCTCGTCTACCTCTTCCTCATCACGTTGATCCGGCTCACCGGCCGACGCCAAGTCGGGATGCTGACCCCGTTTGATTTCATATTGTTATTAATCCTGAGCAACGCCGTGCAGAACTCGATGAACGGCGGCGACAACAGCTTGGGGGGCGGACTCATCCTCGCCGCGACTTTGATCAGCTTGAATTGGGGAATGTCCTTGCTCGCCCGTCGCTCCAAGTCGATCGAAGGCCTGCTGATTGGGCGGCCGATTTTCTTGATTCGAGACGGACAACTCTTGGAGCGCAACTTGCGGGCGGAGAGAATCACCCATCACGAACTCATGGCCGCCTTACGCGGGGCGGGCTGTGCGAACATCGAACACGCGCGCCATGCCATCTTAGAAACCAACGGTTCCATCACCGTGGTACGCGCCGAGAACCCTAGTGCGATCTAATCCCGGGCGGGAAGTCGTCGGGATTTCGAACGATAAATCAAAGCCCCGAAAGGCGGCCAGACGGGGCTAAGGCGGGGGAATTGGCTATTCCGGAGGCTTGACCCGGACGGGGCGGCTTGGAATAGTGAGCGTCCTTGGCCACGCGGGTATCGTTCAGTGGTAGGACACCACTCTTCCAAAGTGGATACACCAGTTCGAATCTGGTTACCCGCACCAAGTAATACCCAGAGTCAGTTCCGCCAAGGAAGCTGACCAGAGGGTGTGACCTCAAGGAACTCTTTCCAGGCCTCGACTTCCGTCGCCGAAAGCGAGGACGCGACGACGAGGCGCCATTTGGGCTTAGCCGGCGCCCGGCGGAGGGTCATGCCCGCCTGTTCCGGCAGGCGATTAGCCTTACGTGAGTTGCAACGAACGCAGGCCGTGACGATATTTTCCCAATTGGTCTTACCCCCGACATCGCGCGGAACCACGTGATCGAGGTTGAGTTCCTCGTCCCGGAAAAGCCGTCCGCAATACTGGCAGGTGTTCGTATCGCGCAGGTAGACATTGCGGCGGCTAAAGCGGATTTCGCGGCGCGGCACGCGGTCATAGGCGCCGAGCAAGAGAACGCGCGGGACGCGCAGGATAATGCAAGGGGAACGAACGGCCTCTGCCGAAGGCGGTGGAGATTCCAGCGAATAGGCCAACCACTCTTCGGCATTATAAACACGATGGCCGGAGGGCCCTGCGTGGATGGCGGAGGCACGGCCGCGGAAGAGCAGACTCATCGCCCGGAGAATACCTACGATATTCACCGGCTGCCAAAGTCGGTTCAGCACAAGGACGCGATGTTCGAGGCGGGCGGACAAGATACCCTTTTATTAAGGGGCTGATCCCCCTGGGTCAACCCCTCTGGAATCAGCGTTTTTTCTTAGCCGCGGGGGTCGCCACCGGAGGGGGTGGCGGCACGGTTTCCGGATCCGGGAATTGCACCGCCATCTTGCCAATCGCCTCATCGGGAATTGCGTAAGAGAGCCCGTCGATGCGGACGCGAAGAAATTCCACCGCGTTAGAATGGAGCGTGAAAGATCCTTTGATATTTATCTGCATTTCTTTATCCCGCGGGCTAATCGTCCCGGACTGCCTGATTTCGCCAGTGTTCATCTCGATCAGCTGAAAGGTCGTACCCAACTGCAGGGAAGTCAGCCCGACGACATGAGGCCTCCCGGTAGGTTTGACCTTAGGCGGTGGCATTTGGCCCGTCGGCGAAGACGAGCTTAGCGAAAAAACGCCCAGATTAAAATCGCTACCACGCCGATGGCCAATGATCCGTAAACCAGCATGTCGCGATTGACGGTGACGGCGCTGGCCGGACCGGCGGGTTCGAAAGCGGCATCCTCTTCGACCCCGGCCTCGAGCGGACGACGAGCGGCCTTCGCAGAGTGGTGCGTATTAAAATCCGCGCCGGCTTTTTCTTCGTCGAGACGAAGGTATTTGGCGTAAAGCTTTACGAAGCCGCGCTTATAGACATCGGCTAAGGGGATGGATTCGAACTGATTGGCCTCCATCGACTGAAGGTAGTCAGTACGGATCTTGGTGAACTCCGCGGCTTCGCGCAGGGTCACACCTAAACGTTGGCGGGCTTCTTGGAGTCGTTCACCTAGGGTCTGCATAGGGAGACATTCGGCCGTAGGCCAAAAATAGGCAAGCCTCTGGTGGCGGAAATCAGAGCAGTAGGTCCCAAAGCATGAACCAAGGGGCGGCCAGCCATTCAATGGCATCTCCCATGAGGCTACGAACAATCGAAATATTAATCAGAACCAGCAAGATGATGAAGCCCCAGCGGGCCAAAGTCTGGAACATCTCCTCGGTGTAAATGCCCAGGCGCA
>CAINMU010000063.1 GCA_903850885.1 uncultured Opitutia bacterium
CACCTTCGACAACAAGGGCACCGTCGACGAACTCCGCTTCATGGCGCGCATGTTCAACGCCACCCAAGACGAGACCTACCGTAAATCGTTCGACCGCGGACTAGCCTACGTACTCTCGGCCCAATACCCGAACGGCGGGTGGCCGCAGTTCTTCCCATTTCGCAAAGGCTACTTCGACCACATCACTTTTAATGACGACGCCATGGTGCGCGTGCTGCGTCTCGTGCGCGAAGTGGCCACGGAGAAGACCTACGCCTTCCTCGACGCCAAGACGCGCGCGTCCTGCCAGCAGGCCTTCGACCGCGGCATCGCCTGCGTTCTGAGGTGCCAGATTGTCGTCGACGGCAAGCCGACCGTCTGGTGCGCCCAGCACGACGAGAAGACGTTCGCTCCGGCCAAGGCCCGAACCTATGAACTCCCCTCCTTCTGCGGCAGCGAATCCGTCGGCATCGTCCGCCTCCTCATGAGCCTCGAGAAGCCGACACCCGAGATCACCGCTTCCATCGAAGGCGCCATCGCCTGGTTCGAGACGCATAAGGTCGTCGGCCAGCGCATCGACAAAGTGACGGACAAAGACGGGAAGCCTAACCTCGTCATGGTCCCGGACCCGAAGGCCCCCGCCCTGTGGGCTCGCTTCTACGACCTCGAGACTGGCGCCCCTTATGTCTGCGATCGAGACGGCATCCCAAAACCCCAGCTGGCCGACATCGGCTCCGAACGCCGCAACGGCTACAGCTGGTTCGGCGAATACGCTCGAGACCTGCTTTCCCAGGATTATCCCAAGTGGAAACAAACCCACCGATGACCGAAGCGATGCGCCGACCCCTCTTCATCATCGCTGGCTCGATTCTGCTCCTCGTAGGGGCCTTCATCGCCCGCAAGGCCATCGGATCCGGAGACCCGGACATAAAATTCTCTCATCACGCCAATCTCTCCAGCGCCCGCCGCGCCGGTGAAATCGAACGCGGATGGGTGCCCGAGCTCCTGCCCGCCGGTAGCACCGACATCATGGAGACCCATAATCTTGATACCAATGTCGGTACGGGAACGTTCAAATTTCCCTCCGCCGACCTGGACGCCTTCAAGGCTCAGGCCCGCCAAGTCGCCGGCGCGGAGGTGAAAGAAGTCAGCACCATTACCTACGTCGTTTATTCCCGAGACAGTAGTCGTTTCGAGCTGGTCCTGACCCCCGACCCCAAGACGGCCGAGGCCATGATCGGGGTCTGGAACATGAAGCCTGTCCGCTGAGTTCAGGGGAACCTTTCGCCTCGGCTTGCAGTCTCAGTCTGCACCCCTCAATTAGAGGGTCTTCCGATGTCTTTGCGACCGTTCACCCTCTCTGGCTTCTGCCTGCTGGCCTCAGCTGTCAGCCCCCTGCTGGCGGCCGACGATGCGCAGGCGGAAAAAGCGGTCGCCCTCCTGGATTCTCGATGTTTCAAATGCCACAGCCACGCTTCGGGCAAAAACAAAGGTGGCTTGGTCATGGACAGCCTCGCCGGCCTAACCACCGGCGGCGACGGCGGCGCGGCTCTCATACCGGGCGATCCAGTCAAGAGCCTTTTCCTTCAGAACATTCTCGAAACCGACCCGGAGAAGATGATGCCACCCAAAGGCGATCGTCTGACGAAGGACGAAGTCACTCTCCTTCAAGATTGGGTGAAAGCCGGCGCGACTTGGCCCCAGAGCCGGACCAAAGTTTTGGTCGCCGGTCGTTACCTGCCCGGCACCATCGGGGCGAAGGAAAAAAACTGGTGGGCGTATCAAGCTGTCCAGCGTCCCAAGCTTCCCGCCGGTAAGTCCACCCATCCGATCGATCGCTTCATCGAGGCTCGCCTTTCCAAGGAAGTCCTCACTCCCGCGCCCGAAGCCGAACGCGAAGTGCTAATCCGCCGTATCACCTTCGACGCGACGGGTCTTCCGCCGACGCCCGAAGATGTCGACGCCTTCGTCAAGTCCGTCGACCCCTTGGCGTACGAGAAACTCGTCGACCGTCTCTTGGCTTCACCCGCCTATGGGCAACGCATGGCCCGCGCGTGGCTCGACCTCGTTCGCTATGCCGACAGCGACGGCTTCCGCATCGACGATTTTCGCCCGACCGCTTGGCGTTACCGCGACTACGTCATCAAGGCCTATAACGATAACAAGCCTTACGATCGCTTCGTCCAGGAACAGCTCGCCGGCGACGAACTCTTCCCCGGCGACCCCGATGCGCTCACCGCCCTCGGCTACCTCCGGCATTGGATTTACGAATATAACAACCGCGACGCCCGCGGCCAATGGGAGAACATCCTCAACGACCTGACCGACACCACCGGCGACGTCTTCCTCGGCGCCGGCATGCAGTGCGCCCGCTGCCACGATCATAAGTTCGACCCGATTCTGCAACGCGACTACTTCGCGTTGCGCAGCTTCTTCAACAACACCGTGCCCGTCGAGAACCGCCCGGCGTGGACGGCGAAGGTAGCCAGCGAACATGCCAGCCAACTGGCAACCTGGGAAAAGGAGAGTCAGACCATCCGCGACGAGATTGCCGCCCTCGAAAAAAAATACCGCGGTGACGCCACTAAGAAGGCGGTGGATATGTTCCCGGACGATGTGCAAGACATGATCCGCAAGCCCGAAGCACAGCGCACGCCCTACGAACAACAGATCGCCGCGCTGGCTTGGCGCCAAGTCGACTACGAATTTGCCCGCCTCGACCGCTTCATCAAGGGAGAGGATAGTGTGAAACACGCCGACCTGAAGCGTAAGCTGGCCGAACACGATAAGCAGAAGCCGGAAGATCCGCCCTTCGTACTCACCATCCGCGAAACTGGATCCCAAGGACTCGACGCGGTGATCCCCAAGAAGAATACCGTCGTACCGCCCGCATTCCTCACCGTCCTTAGCACCCAGTATCCCGCCGCACCGTCCGTCATCACGCCACCCGCTGACGGGACCTCCACCGGCCGACGTGCAACGCTCGCCCGCTGGCTGACGGACAAGGCCAACCCCTTCACCGCTCGTCTCGCGATGAACCGCCTCTGGCAACTCAGCTTCCGTCGCGGACTCGCACCCTACGCCAGTGACTTCGGCCGACTCGGCGAACCGCCCTCTCACCCCGAACTACTCGACTGGCTTTCCGCCGAATTCATGGACAAGGGTTGGGATCAAAAGGCCATCCATCGGCTCATCCTCACGAGCGCGGCCTATCGCCGCTCCTCATTGCACCCTTCCCCCAAGGACGGACAACTCAAGGATCCACAGAATACCTTGCTCTGGAGATTTCAACCCCAGCGACTGGAAGCGGAGCAGATCCGCGACGCGATTTTCTCGGCCTGCGGCGACCTTAAGCAGGACAAGCAAGCCGGACCGAGCGTCGTCTACGGCGAGCCCGTCCGCAGCATCTTTACGCGCATCATGCGCAACAACCGCGACCCCCTCGCCGATATCTTCGACGCGCCTCAGTGGTTCAGCAGCGCCTCATCTCGCGACGTCACCACGACTCCAATCCAATCTCTCCTCCTGCTCAACAGTCCCTTCATGCTCAAGCGAAGCGAAATTCTCGCTACGCGGATCGCCAAGGAAGTTCCTAATGACGAACCCGCCCAAGTTCGCCGTTTGTATCAGGTGCTTTACGCCCGCGCTCCCACCACAACCGAGGCCGGCCGAGCCGCAAACTTTCTGAAGGAAGTCCGGATGCAAAAAAACTCCTCTTCCGTGGCGGCCGCCGTCGCCACTGACTTCCTGCCCGAGAAGGTCCCGTTCCGCGACGGACAAGGAGCCCACCTCGACGCCGGCCATCGCAAGCCATTCATCGCCCCCGGAGCGACGGAGGCTGATCTCGCCCAAGGCTTCACCATCGAAGCCGTCATCGTCCCCCGCACGGTGAGCGACACGGGTGCCGTGCGCGTCATTGCCGCCCAAGTCGGCAAAGTAAAAACGGATGGCTACTGGCAGTTCGGCGTGACCGGCCAGAAATCGCGCCGCGCTCCGCGAGTCCTTGTACTCCAGGCTTACGGCCCCCTCCATGGCGGCACCTCCGGCGAAGCCGTTCATTTCTCGAACCTGCGGATCGAGCTGAACAAACCCTATTACGTCGCAGCCTCCGTTCGATATGCAGATAAGAAAGGCCCCGGCGAAGTGACCTTCACCCTTAAGGACCTCGCGAACGACGACGAACCCCTGCTCCACGACCGCGTCGCCACGAGCCTGACCAGCGTGCGGACCGCGACCCAACCGATTCAGCTGGGCGGTAAAGGCGCCGACCGCGAGAGCTCCTTCCACGGCGTCATCGATGATTTACGCTTAAGCACGGGTGTACTCGACGACCAAGGGCTGCTCTACGCCAACGAGGACATCAAGCCGAGCGCGCTTGGTTTCTGGCGCTTCGAGACCAAGACCGGCACGATGCGCGACTCGTCCGGCAAAGGACGCGACCTGGCCGTCGGCGAGACGAAGACTGCCGCCCCCGAAGCCAAGATCGCCATGGCGCCGCTGGCTGCGCTTTGCCACGCCCTCCTCAACTCCTCCGAATTCCTCTACGTCGAATGAACGATCCCCGCTGCCACCGTCTCGAAGCCTCGACCTCGCGTCGCGACTTCCTCTTCAGCGCCGGCCTCGGCCTCGGTGCCATGGCCTTCAGTGATTTACTCGCGAAGGACATCGTCGTCCCCGCTCACGGTACACCCCTGCAACCCGGCGTCGGCCTCATCAAACCACGCGCCAAGAGCGTGATTTTTCTCTTCATGGAAGGCGGCCCTTCGCAGATGGATCTCTACGATCCCAAGCCGCTGCTCAACAAACTCGCGGGGCAGCGCCTGCCCGACAGTTTTGGTTCTATCATCACCGCGATGGGCGAATCGAAGTCGCCCTTACTCGCTTCTAAACGCGCCTGGAAGCAACACGGGCAATCTGGCCAATGGTTCTCCGACTGGATCCCGCACATCGCATCCTGCTCCGACGATCTCGCGGTCATCCGCTCCTGCAAGGCCGACGGCATCAACCATTCCGCCGGTGTCTGTCAGATGAACACCGGCTCGATTCTCGCGGGCAAGCCGTCGCTCGGCTCCTGGATCAACTACGGTATCGGCTCCGAGAACAATAATCTGCCCTCGTTTATCGTGATGCAGGACAACCAGAATACCGTCATCAACGGGCCGCGCAACTGGGGCGCCGGCTTCATGCCAGCTGGATTCCAAGGCGTACGCATCTCTGGCGGCTCCGAGCCGATTCCTAATCTGAACACGCCCGAGGCCGTCAGCGCTGACTTGCAGAAATCAAAACTGCAGCTGATCAACAGCGTGAATAAGGATTTCGCCGCCCGCTACCCCGACCGCTCTGAACTCGGCGCCCGCCTGGCGAGCTATGAAATGGCCGCACGTATGCAGGCCGAAGCCCCCAGCGTCGTCGACCTGACCGGCGAGACGGAAGCCACGCGCAAACTTTACGGGCTCGACGACAAGACCACCGAAGGCATGGGCCGACTCTGCCTGCTCTCGCGCCGCATGGTCGAACAGGGCGTTCGCTTCGTGCAAATCTACCACGGCGCCGGCTCGAAGTGGGACGCACATTCCAAGATTGAATCAAATCATGCGGGCCTCTGCGCCTCGATGGATAAGCCCGTGGCCGGCCTGCTCAAGGATCTCAAGTCCCGTGGCCTACTCGAAGATACGCTTGTCGTCTGGGGTGGCGAATTCGGTCGCACCCCGATGTCCGAAAAAGGCGACGGCCGCGACCACAACCCGACCGGCTTCACGATGTGGATGGCAGGCGGCGGCGTCAAAGGCGGACAGACCATTGGCAGCACCGACGACCTTGGCCTGCGTGCGGTTGAGAACCCGCTCCACGTCCACGACTTGCATGCGACCATCCTCTGGCTGCTGGGTATCGACAACATGGGCCTCACTTATCGCTATAAGGGACGCCCCGAACGCCCAACGCAGAACGAAGGCGAGCCCTATAAGAAGATTATCGGTTAGGGCGGACCGACCTCACTGAACTGCACGCTGGGTAGGGACGGCTCTCCGAGCCGTCCGTTCGCCGAGTGAGATGCGAACATCGGTCGGCTCAACGGCGGGCTCGGAGAGCCTGCCCTACCCGAGGACACCCCAGCCAATCATCCGGTCTCCGGTATCCCTTTGAGTTCCTCCAATCTGCGTTGGGTAGGGTTGAGCGCCCTCGCTCAACCGCGGCTGAC
>CAINMU010000064.1 GCA_903850885.1 uncultured Opitutia bacterium
CGTTCCTTCCTTTCGTATCCACGCCACGAATACTTCCGTCGTATCTTGTGCGACCTTGTCGGCCAAGACGTCGAATCCGGCCGCATCCCGGACCGCAAGGAATGGAATGAACGCTTGGTCGCCGACGTCTGCTACGGCAACGCCAGCCAGTATTTCGGCTTCAAAAAATAAGATTTTTAAAGAGTTTTAAAGAAACCTGAGCCGTTCAGCTCACCCTCTGATGACTTGCCAACGGTCGAAACCTTGGCAAATTCGCCTTATGCGCACATTGTTCCTGCTCATTGCCTCTTACCTCGCTCTTGGCGCAGCCGATTCGACGGAGAAGGCGCATCAACTCCGGGAGTTCAACCTTGGTCGCTATCTGACCGGGCCACGGATTTCCGAAGGCGCCATGAAAGGTAAAGCCACCGCCATCGTCTGCATGGGAACCCTCTCCTCCAATCCGCACTCCTGGGCGGCGGCTTGGACTCCCGAATTCGAAGACCTGCATAAAAGCAGCGGCGCCAAAGTAACCGTCATCGGCGCGGCCTGGGGCAAGGGCCTCGCTCCCAAGGATTACGCCGAATATGCCAAGAAGTTCAAATTAGAGTTCACCATCGTCAACGGCATCGAGCACTCACCCTTTGAAGTGCCGCGCGACGGGCATTGCCTGATTTTCAATGCCGACGGTAAACTGATCTACAGCGGCCAACCCAACAAAGGTAATCAAGATTTCAAAGACGCCATCGCCGCGATCAGCAAGTAACCCCCTTCCCAATTATTCCATCCCCCATTCCTCATCCCATGCGAAAACTAGCCTGCCTGCTGCTCTTAGTGCCCATGCTCCTCCAAGCGGCGGAGAAAAAGGAAAAGAAATATGACCTTAATGATTTCGCCTGGGGAAAGATCCTTTCCGGTCCCGCGATCACAGAGGCAAGTTCCAAAGACAAAGGCATCATTCTGTTCTTCTGGGTTAATGAAAAGCAAATGCACGTCGACGAGAACCTGGAGCGACTGTCGAAAATCAATGATGAATACAGCAACACCGTCTTCATGGTCGCTGTCGAATTGAGCTCAATTAATAAAACCGCAAAAGAACAAGCCGATGTCACCAAAGTCGTCAAAAAAGCTAATGTAAAAGTCTCCGTCGCAGCGGGAATGAAAAAAATGCCGGAAGGAAAGTGGCCCCATACAATCCCCTATTGCTTCATCTTCGACGTCAAAAAGAAGTTCATCTACGAGGGGAACGTTAACGGTGATGAATTCAAACAGGCCATGGAAGAAGCTGGCATCGTAGCCGGCAAGCCCGGTAGCAAACCTGCGACCGAAGAAAAGCCCGCAGCCAAAGACCCTAAGAAGGGGACCTAAGTACGATCGGTGCGATAGACTCGGCGCACCCTCTGGGTAAGGGTGCAAAGCGCTTCCCATGGAATGCAATCCGCCCACGCGCAAAACTCGGCGACGGCAATGCGGTCCTTCCCTTGCGCCCCTAGAATCGTCACGATGTCTCCCGCGACAACATCAGGGATATCCGTGATATCAAGGATGGTCTGATCCATCGTCACCCGACCCAGAATCGGGCACCGTCGGCCGTGCAGCAGAAAAAACCCGCGATTACTGGCCGCGGTCGGCACGCCATCTCCGTAACCGACGGCGACGATGGCCACACGCGTCGGTCGCGAAAGGACTTTGGTCCGGTTATAACTGACGGCTGTACCTGCCGGAAGATCTTTCACTAGGACGACGTGGGCGTGAAACGAAAGAACCGGCTCGGGCTTCAGGCTCGCCAGAAAAGATCCTGCCGAAGGCGGTAGGCCATATTGCATCAGGCCAATGCGGACGGCATTGAAAGGCGAATCTGCGGAAAAACTTTCCAGCCCCGCGCTGTTGTCCGCATGAATGAGCATCCGAGCTTTTTCCGCCGGCGCGACGAGTGCGAGCAGGCGCAAGAAAATCTGGCGTTGCTCGGTCGTGAAACCGGCATCCGAATCCGCTTCGGAAAAGTGAGTGTAAATGCCGCGCCAATCGAAACGCGCCTGACTCCGGACATAGGTAAAAAGCTCCGGGGCGGCTTCATGCCAGACACCTGCCCGCCCCATCCCGGTATCGACTTTGATGTGAACCTTGGCCGTTAGCGCCGAAGTGTTGACGATCGCAGCCAAGGCGGTGGCTTCCGCCAGCGAGTTAAGCGTGATATCCAAACCAAGCGCGACAGCCCTTGCCATCTCGCCAGGTAAAGTCGGGCTAAGCAAAAGGATATCCCCTTCGTGGCCGATCTCGCGAAGCCGTGAAGCCTCCTCGACATTCGCCACCGCAAAACAATCGACGCCCGCCTGCATCAGACGCGTTGCCACTTCAGGCATACCATGTCCATAAGCATTGGCTTTCACCACGGCGACATAGCGAACATGGCGCGGCAGGGCTAGTTTGATGCGTCCGACATTACGATCGATGGCTGGAAGGTCGATTTCGACCCAAGCGCGCGTCGCGGCGTCATGATTGGCGGGACTCATCAGGAGGCACGATGGCGTTCACCACCCCAAGTTGCGAAATCAGCCGCAGGATTAAGGGCTTCCGGTTTTGGCTCCAAGCGAAGCAAGGGCGACCGCGAAAATAAATCCGGCAATTGCGCCCAGGGTGATTCTATCACCGTGCACAGCGGGAAGACGGCGGCAGCTTCTGGCGAGGTCGTCACAATCGGAAGATCCTTGGCCCGAAGTTGATCCGCCTCCATTTCGCTGGGAGTACCGGGCTTTCCCTCGGCATCAACGCACAGACAATTCCAGCGTTTGAGCCTTGATTCCAAAGCGATCGCATACGGAGGCAGATGACCGGACCGGGCAGCAGTTGCCGCCAAAACGGCCAGCGACTCCCAGACATAAATCGGCCGGGGGACCAACGTCGCCCAAGTACGTGCCGCCAGAGCCGCGATGCGGATGCCCAAGACCGAACCTGGACCGATGCACACGGCAAACGATTTGATATCACTCAGCTGTAAACCTGCTTCCGCCAAGGCCGCACGGGCGCACGCAAAAGTAGATTCCAAAGCGCCATCGACGGCAATCGCCTGGCCGCTCCATTGCGAAGAAGAAATCACGCCCACGCGGACTCCGACACGAGCCGAGCCATCGATGACCAGACATGGTTCAGGCAAAGCCATGAGGATCAGCCTGGGGGCCAACCCAAGGCCCTGCCACCCAAGAGATGAACGTGGAGGTGCGGGACTGATTCGCCCCCGTCGGGACCATGATTGATCACCAGACGGAAACCCTTGGCCAAGCCCTGCTGGCGTGCCACCTGCCCGGCTACCCTGAGCAAATGCCCTAACAAAGCCTGATCGGAAGCCTGGGCTTCACCGACGCGGACGATCAGTTGGCGCGGGACGATGAGGATATGAATAGGCGCCTGCGGCGCGACGTCATGAAACGCGACGCAGAGGGCGTCTTCATGGACGAGCTTGGCTGGGATCTCCTTGTCGGCGATCTTCTGGAAAATCGTCTTGGGCGTATTCATAAGGTGATTATAACACGACCACCGTCACGCGCCGGCGGCCGGCCTGGCGGGCGACGAGACCTTGCAGGAACTCCACCGCTTCATCGTAGGCTTGGCGCGATTTGCTCGAGCGGGCCCGCGGGCCAGTGAGGTATTGATCCTGGAGCCCTACGGCCCAAAACAAAACATCCGCTGCATCGCCCGTCGTCGCCAAGGCGGCCTCGACCCGCTCCGAGGCCCAAAGGGCATCAAACGGCTCGGCCCGGTGGTCCAAGACGGCCACGGATGGCGCGGGCTGATGCGGAGACAGCAAGCGAAAGATCTGCGCGGCGGCGGCGGCCAGCTCCGTAGCGCCCAAGCTAGGATCGGTCTGCTCATCGTTTTCAAAAACTCGAAGGACCGCATCCACATCGCGGCTTAATTGCGGAGCCGTACCCACCATCGAAGCAATCAGCGCATTCAAGGTTCGCAACCGAATCGACTTGGGCAAGGCCGCGGTCACTTCACTTTTCCTCCCTTACGCAATTGTTCGATGGCCTTAGCAAGTTCTTCGATATCACGGAACTCGCGATAGACGCTGGCGTAACGCACATAGGCGATCTGATCGACGCCTTGAAGTTTGGCCATGATCTCTTCGCCGATCGCGCTCGAGGGAACTTCGTCTTCGAATTTGGCCTGCAAGCCCTCGACGACCTCCGAGATCAGAAGATTGATGCGTTCGACCTCGATGGGTCGCTTATCCGTAGCCTTGCGGATGCCGGCGGCGATCTTGCCCATGTCAAATTCCTCCCTAGCTCCATTACGTTTAACTACTGCCAGACCTTCGCGGACGATTTCTTCGATCGTACTGAAACGGTGGGCGCAAGCCAGGCATTCGCGGCGGCGGCGGATCGAATGGTTGCCCTTTCCGAGGCGGGTCTCCAAGACCTTCGTATCCTCGTGATTACAGCGCGGGCAGAACATCGCTCAGAGTTTCAAGAAGTTGCCCAATAATTCCAAACCGTGCTCGGTCGCAAAAGATTCCGGATGGAATTGTACGCCCCAGATAGGCATCTCACGATGACGGAGCCCCATGACCAAGCCGTCATCGGTCCAAGCCGTCACCTCCAAGCAGGAAGGGAAAGTCGAACGCTCGACGACCAACGAATGGTAACGCGTGGCGGAGAAAGGATTGGGCAAGCCCTTGAACAAGTCGGTGTTATTATGGAAAACCGGCGAAGTCTTCCCGTGCATCAAGTGGGGCGCACGGATGACGCGGCCGCCGAAAACATGACCGATGGCCTGATGGCCCAGACAAACCCCAAGCAACGGCTTTTTACCGGCGAAGGCTTTGATCATATCGCATGACACGCCAGCCTCGACCGGCGAGCACGGACCGGGCGAAATCATGACGCGATCCGGGTTGAGTGCCAAAGCTTCCTCGACGGTGATTTGGTCGTTACGAAAAACTTTCTGCTCAACGCCTAATTGACCAAAGTATTGGACAAGGTTGTAGGTGAACGAATCGTAATTATCGATGACCAGGAGCACGACGAAACGATTTGCCCGTCGCGTCTAAGTGTCAAGGAACGGAGCAGCCGTGTGAACAACTGAGCCAGCGGACAAAGTTGTTCGCA
>CAINMU010000065.1 GCA_903850885.1 uncultured Opitutia bacterium
AGATAAAGCAGTAAAAAACAGGCGGCTTGCATAGGGGTATGCAAGCCGCCTCCTTTTTAAGGGGTCAAACAGCCGACCTAAAACAAAAGCCCGACTCCTCTGAGCCGGGCTTCTTCATGCGTTAAGACCAAAGCGGATCAACCGCCGGTCATCTTGGTAATCAGCGCGATCAGCGGTAGGAACATCGCCAAGACGATGGTACCGACAACGACGGCGAGAAATACGATGAGCACGGGCTCGATGATGGAAGTCAGCGCGGTCACCGCATTATCGACCTCTTCGTCGTAAATATCGGCGACGCGGTTAAGCATCTCGGGCAGCTGACCGGTCTCTTCTCCCACTTGGATCATGGAGGTCACCATCTGAGGGAAGACGCCCGATTGTTCCAGGGGCACGGAAAGCGGCTCACCGTCACGCACACGGTCGTGAACGCGTTCGAGCGACTTGGCGATGACGACGTTATCCAACGTGTCACGCGTAATGGAAATGGACTGCAAGATGGGAACGCCGGAGGCCATCAGCGTGCCGAACGTACGGGCGAAACGGGAAACCGAAACGATCTGCACAAAGGTTCCGATTTTAGGTAGCCTGAAGATGACTCTGTCGAAAATCTCTTTTCCCTTTTCGGTGGCCAGCCAGGATTTGGCACCAAAGTAGAGAGCGAAGAGCACCACCGGAGTGACGTACCAGAAATCCGTGAGGGCGCGGGAGATCCCGACGACGAATTGCGTCAGAGGCGGCAGATTCATCTTCTGGGCGCTGAGCAACTTCTGGAAAGAGGGCACGACCTTCACCATCAGGATGTAAACGATGATGACCGCCACGGACATGACCACCCCAGGATACACCATCGCGGACTTGACCTTTTTCTGAATGCGCTGGGCCTTTTCGCGGAACTTAGCCAGACGATCGAGGACCTTATCGAGCACCCCACCCGCTTCACCGGCACGCACCATGTTGACGAAAAGCTTATCAAAAACCTTAGGGTGAGCCTGCAAGGCCTCGGAGAGGTTATTGCCCTGCGAGACACTGGCGGCGATATCAGCCAAGACGGCTTTGAAGACCGGGTTGCGCTCTT
The DNA here is from genome assembly GCA_903850885.1 of uncultured Opitutia bacterium. GTDB lineage: Bacteria > Verrucomicrobiota > Verrucomicrobiia > Opitutales > UBA953 > UBA953. The sequence continues at coordinate 1,079 of CAINMU010000065.1, forward strand.
GCTTATGAATCAACTCCAAGGCCCGGAGCAGAGGAAGCCCTGCCGTTATCAGCGTGGCCAACTGCCGGGTCATGACGGTTACGTCATCCTGCGTGACCTTGGCTCCGAAGCCGAAACTCTTCTTGGCCGGAGCGGACGGGGCACCGGCGGCCGGCTTGGCGGCCCCGCTATCGCCGACCAGAGTGGTGACCATCAGCCCCTTCGCCATAAGCTTCTGGCGGGCTTGACCGTCATTGGCGGCTTCGATTTTACCGGTGGTCTGGGCGCCATTACGATCGATGGCGGTATACTTGTATTCGGGCATGAGCGTGAGGGGGAGGAGAATGGGTTAGGTGTATTTCAAGACTTCCTCGATGGAGGTAAGCCCGTCAAAGATGCAACGAAGGCCGTCCTCCCGGAGAGGACGCATGCCGGTTTCAATGGCTTTTTGTTTTAGAACCAACGTCGGCGCCTTCTGGGTGATCAGGGTGCGCAGATTATCATTGATGGTCATCAACTCGAAAAGGCCTTGGCGACCGCGGTAGCCGGCACGGTTGCAGTCTGGGCAACCCTTGCCGAAGTAGAACTGCTTATTCGTGATCTCAATGGCGTCGACGTCGAGCATGTTGATCACTTCCTTGTCTGGCTCATAAGCAGTCTTACAGGTCTTACAAATGCGGCGTAAGAGCCGTTGCGCCAAGATACCCTCCAGCGAGGCAGAGATAAGGAAGGGCTCCAGCCCCATGTCGATGAGACGCGTGACGGCGCCCGGCGCGTCGTTGGTGTGGAGGGTGGAAAGAACCACGTGACCGGTCAGCGAAGCCTGCACGGCAATCTGGGCGGTTTCTAAGTCGCGAATTTCTCCCACCATGATCGTATCTGGGTCCTGACGGAGAAAGGAGCGCAGGGCGGCAGCGAAAGTCAGGCCGACCTGATGGTTGATGGGGACCTGCATAATACCCTCCACTTCATATTCGACCGGATCTTCGGCGGTCAGAATCTTGACATCTTCCGTATTCACCTCGCGGAGTGCCGAATAAAGCGTGGTCGTCTTCCCGGAGCCAGTCGGGCCGGTAACGATAAAAATCCCGTTGGGTCGGCTCACCATGGCGCGGATACCCTCTTTGATGTCATCCTGCATCGAAAGCGCGTCGAGGCTCAGGTTGACGACGGTCTTATCGAGAATACGTAGCACCACGGATTCGCCGAACTGGGTCGGAAGCGTTGAGACGCGCAAGTCAATTGCTCTTCCGCCAATGATCGTCTTGATACGTCCATCTTGGGGGACACGACGTTCTGCAATGTTAAGCGAAGACAAGACCTTGACGCGAGCGGTCACCGCCGAGGCCAGATTCTTTGGCGGTGGAGCCATTTCGTAGAGCGAACCATCGATGCGATAACGGATCCGGAACTGATCTTCGAAGGGCTCGAAGTGGATGTCCGAAGCTTTGGCCTTTACGGCCTCCTGCAAGACGAGGTCGACGAAGCGAATGATTGGCGCCTTGCTGGCTTGGCTTGCGGCGTCCTCTTCAGCAATCGGACCCGCCCCTTCGACTTGCTCGAATTCACCCAACAAGTCTTCCATCGAGGAAGCCGCCGGCTCCCCGTAAACCCGGATTACTCCCGCCTCGACCTGCTCGGGATCGGCCACGGCGAACTCGATGTCGCGCTGCAAAATAAAAGTGAGCTCATTGACTGCCGCCGAATTAAAAGGGTCTTTCGCCAGCAGGGTCAGTTTGCCCGCTTCGTCCGCGACCGGTAAGACGACGTACTTATGAGCCTGGGCTGGCTTCAGCAGCTTCATCAACTCTTCACTGACCTCCAGAGGCACCGACGAATAATACTGGACGTTCAAGTGGTCGGCCACCGATTGCAGCAGCGACGGGCGATCGACCAAACCCGCATCAATCAGACTATCCGCATAGGCTTTTCCCGTGGTGGAGTGGGACTCCCAGATTTCATCGCTCTGCGAGGCGTCGACGAGACCAGCCTCGAGGGCGAGATCGCGAATTAAGTCACTGTGATCGTCAAACATGGAAATAAAGGGAAAGAGGGTTAGGCGACGCGGTGGACGGCCTTCATGCGCTCACGCATGGCCTCGGGATTATTACAATATACCAGGACTTCTTCTTCGGAGACGATGCCTTGCGAAAAAAGGGCGAGCATATCCCCGTCGAGTGCGCGCATGCCGCGGGCGCTACCGGTCTCGATGTCGCTCAAAAGTTGGAAGGTTTTATTATCACGTATTTTCGAGGCTATCGCATCCGTGCGGAGCATGATTTCGAACGCCGCGACGCGTTTCCCATCCTTCGAATGCAGAAGACACTGCGAGATGACGGCCGAGAGCGAAGAGGCCAACTGGGCCCGGATCTGCTCGCGCGCATTCGCCGGAAAGGCGTCGATAATCCGATCGATTGTCCGGGTCGCGCCCGAGGTATGCAAAGTCGCCAAAACCAGGTGTCCGGTCTCAGCGGCGGTAATCGCGGCTTCGATGGTTTCCAGGTCGCGCATTTCTCCGATCAGGATTACGTCCGGATCCTGGCGCAAGGCTGCCCGCACGCCCTCGGCAAAGGAGGGAAGATCGACGCCGACCTCACGCTGCGTGACCATGCATTTCTTATGCTCATGCGTGTGCTCGATCGGATCTTCGATGGTGATGATGTGCCCTTGTTGGTTCTCGTTAATCCAATTAATCAGCGCAGCCAGCGTAGTCGATTTGCCGGAGCCCGTCGGTCCCGTCACCAGAATGAGTCCGCGGGCGCGGTTAAGCACGTCTTTGATGACGGGCGGCAAGCGCAATTGCTCGAGGGTGAATACCTCGGCAGGTAGCAGGCGTAGCACCATCCCGTAGCCACCATGGCTGCGGAAGGCGTTGACGCGGATGCGCGAGGGGGCCTTCAGGGTGAGGGAAAAATCGCACCCTCCTTCGCGCTCCAAAACGGAAAGCTGCGCAGCCGGAACGACGGACAATACCAACTCCTTGGTGTCGGCCACCGTGAGCGCCGGACCATCGATGGAAATCACGTCGCCATTGACCCGCAAGGATGGCGAACGGCCCACATGAATGTGCAAGTCCGATGCACCATTTTCAATCATGGCATCGAGTAATTCGTTCAGTTGATAAGACATCGAGATCATGCGATATCGTCGGAAACAGTGGAACCGAGGACTTCCTCGATGGTCGTCATGCCAGAAGCCACCTTGCGTTGGCCGTCTTCGCGCATGGTGCGCATGCCGGCTTCTCGCGCCTTGCGTCGGAGATCGACCAAGTTAGCCCCCGAATAAATCATTTCTTGGACCTCTTCGGTGATGACAAAAAGCTCGAAGACCCCGCGGCGACCCTTGTACCCGCGGTTACCGCACTTCTGACAGCCCGCACCCTTCATCGGCGTGGCGCCCGCAATATCCTGCACGGACATGCCGATCGAGTAAAGTTCCTTGGCCGAGGGCGTGTAGGGCTGCGCGCAAGATTGACAGACACGACGCACGAGCCGCTGCGCCAAAGCTCCCCGTAAAGCGGCGGAAACCAGGAAGGGCTTGACGCCGATATCCACGAGGCGCGTCACCGCGCTGACCGAGTCGTTGGTGTGCAACGTGGAGAAGACCATGTGGCCCGTCAGCGCCGCGTTGATGGCGATTTCGGCGGTCTCTAAGTCGCGGATTTCCCCGATCATGACGATATTGGGTGCCTGACGAAGCATCGCGCGTAGCGCGGCCGCGAAGGTCATGCCCACGTCACGCTTGACCTGGACTTGGTTGATACCGGCCATCTGATATTCGACCGGATCTTCGACCGTAATGATTTTTCGGTCCGGCTTGTTGATATAGTTAAGCGCGGAGTAGAGTGTCGTGGATTTTCCTGACCCCGTCGGACCAGTGACAAGAAAGACGCCGTCAGACCCCGAAATCAGGCCCTGGAATTTAGCTTGGTCGTCGGCGAAGAAACCTAATTCTGGCAGGCCGAGCTTGAGGCCCTCTTTGTCCAGAATACGCATGACGATGGACTCGCCGTAAACGGTGGGCAAGACGGAGACACGTAAGTCGATATCACGACCGCCGGTCCGAGCCTGAATACGGCCGTCTTGCGGGATACGTTTTTCGGCGAGCGAAACTTCGGCCATCAGCTTCAGGCGGGAAATAATCGAAGCCTGGAGGCGCTTAGGCGGACCTTTCATTTCTTGCAGCACGCCATCAACGCGGAAACGCACGCGGAAACGCTTCTCCAAGGGCTCTAAGTGAATGTCTGAGGCCTTTCGGCGAATCGCGTCAACGATGAGCGAATTCACGTAACGGATGATGGGTGCATCGTCTTCCTTAACGTCGCCACCCTGAGGCAACTCCACCGAGACTCCGCCTTCTTCAGCCTTTCCAAAGACATCGTCGTAAGAAACGCTGACCTGTCCGCCGCTATAGCAACGATGAATGGCTGCCTTTAAATCATCAGGCGTGGCCAACTTGGGATTAAGCGCCAATTTCAAGACGCGCGAAAGGGAATCGAGAGTCTCGGTATCCAGTGGATCAGAAATCGCGACCAGCAGCTCCACTCCATCCATCTGGAGGGGTAAAATATTATGACGTTCAGCCTGTTCGCGGCCAATCAGTTTAAGCAACTCCTCGGCAGGGGTCACCTGCTCGAGGTTGACGACCTCCATATCAAACTCTTGCCCAAGGGCCGCGGTGATCGCCGGCCAGGCCACCTTCCCGCCCTCGACTACCTTAGCCAACAAGAGGCTGTCAGGGTTCTGGCCCTCTTTAACATCAGTCAGCGCGGCGCGGGCCACGGCAATATCGGCAGGAGACACGAGTCCCTTGTCCTGAATGAATTGGATGACGAAATCGTCGGCGGTCGTCACAGGTGGAGAATTCCGGAGCAGAAGCGGGGTTGAGCGCAGCGTTCCCCGGAGAGGGGGACGGCTGGGAAAAATTAAGGTAAATCAGCGAACCCCAGCCGCAATCGCAAATTAACCAAAATTTGACGGGCAGATTATCGAGTTTTCCATTGCAACAATTTCGCAACTTCGGCTTTTAAAAATTCGAGGCTCCCATCATTCCAGAGTACGAAGTCAGCCTTCTTAACCTTCTCTGCAAGAGGCATTTGCGAAGAAATCCTTTGCTTTGCTTCGGGTAGATTCATCCCCCTGCCAGCTAAACGTTGAAGCCGAATATCCTCAGAGCACGCGACACAAACTACGACAGCAAAGTCGGCCGCTAAATTCTTTTCAAAAAGAAGGGGGATTTCGACCACGTAAGAACGCGACGGATCGGCGGTCGCAAGTTTCCTCAGCCGGGCGACTTCGGGATGCGTTACAGACTCTAAAAACGCCAACTCAGCCGGATCGCTAAAAACCTTACTCCCGATCCAACTGCGGCTAGGTTGCCCATCTGGACCTAAACAATCCGAACCCCACCTGGCTACCAACTCACTGCGGCAAGCGGCTGACATCAAAACCTGCCGCGCGATGACATCCGCATCCACATGGACATAGCCTTGTTCGGCGAACAAAGCAGCCGCGGCGGTTTTTCCGCAACCGATACCACCCGTAAGACCGATGACCATAACCCGATTAAACCCCCGGGCCGAGCGGGGGCAAACCTCAAGCAGGACTGGGCGCAGATTGTGTCCCAGCCTCTGGGATTGGACCGCTCGCTGGGGCCTCCCGGGGTGGTGCAATGACGGGATTGCCGACGATCGGAGTCTGGATCGACCCGGTCTTGATGATTTCCATCACATGGATGCCATCAAGGGTCTCATGCTCAAGCAGGGCTTCGGCAATCTTGCGATGGGCCTCGGAATTTTCGCTCAAGACTTTTTCGGCGCGCGCAAATTGTTCGTTCACGATGAGGGCAACGGCTTGGTCGATGCGGCGTGCCGTGTCATCACTGTAAGCCTGCGTCTGCGTCCGTGACATCTCACGCCCGAGGAATGTGTGTTCAGAATTTTCGCCAAAAGCAATCGGGCCGAGCTCGCTCATCCCCCAATCACAAACCATTTGCCGGGCCAAGCGAGTGGCTTGTTTGATGTCCGAAGAGGCGCCATTCGAGACGTCGCCAGTAACCACGCGCTCACCGATACGCCCTGCCATCGCAGAACAAATATAGTTTAGCAGACGATGCTTCGAGTAGCCCAGGATGTCTTTGGTGGGCACATACATGGCCATCCCTAAGGCACGACCCCGAGGAATAATCGTCACTTTATGCAGCGGCAACGTGCCATCATCGATGACGGCCTGGACGACGGCATGCCCGGCTTCGTGGTAAGCGGTGCTCCGACGATCTTCTTCGTCCATGACCTTCTTTCGTTCGCGACCGAAGGCGATTTTATCCCGAGCCTCTTCCATGTCGGACATCTCGACCTTGTCCCGATTACGACGGCCGGCATGCAGCGCCCCTTCATTTAAAAGGTTAGCCAAATCCGCGCCCGACATCCCGGTCGTAATGCGTGCGACCCGAGCGAGATCGACCGACGGCGCTAACTGAAAACGCTTGGCGTGCACCGCGAGAACGGCTTCACGTCCGCGCAAGTCTGGAAGATCAACGAAGACCTGCCGGTCGAAGCGGCCCGGACGCAGCAGGGCTGCATCCAATACGTCCGAACGATTCGTCGCTCCGATCACGATAACCCCGGCTTGGCCGTCAAATCCATCCATCTCGACGAGCAAAGAATTGAGGGTCTGTTCGCGTTCATCATTTCCGCCGCCGACGCCGGTGCCGCGCTGACGACCGACGGCATCGATTTCGTCGATGAAGATGATACAAGGCGCGAGCTTGCGGGCCTGTTCGAAAGTATCTCGCACGCGGGCGGCGCCCACGCCGACGAACATTTCGACGAAATCTGAACCGCTGATGCTGAGGAAAGGTACGCCCGCTTCGCCGGCGACCGCCCTGGCCAACAGCGTTTTACCGGTGCCGGGCGGGCCGACCATCAGAATCCCCTTGGGAATGGTGGCGCCGATTTTCGTGAAGCGTTTGGGATCGCGAAGAAAATCTACGATCTCCTTCACTTCTTCCTTCGCCTCATCGCAACCCGCGACATCCTTAAAAGTCGTCGTTTCTTTTTCGGTAGAGTTTAGACGAGCACGTGTCTTGGCGAACTGCATCGCCCCACGGTTCGCGTTCTTAAGAAAGCGATACATCATGAATAGCACGACACCGGAAACCAGCAACGTCGGCAGGACGTTATACAGGAACATCGTCCAGCCGGTTTGCGCCGGAACTTCTTTGAATGCGTCCTTACCTACAGCTGCGCGCAGGTCTTCGAAGTTCTTTTCCGTCAGGCGGCCGGATGCGATGAATTTGGACTTATCATTGGCATCCGCCCCCTTCACCTCGAGCTCGCCGGCGACCTGATACCAACTATCCGTTCCGCCCGTTGGGTCGGGCTTAACCGTCAAGGTCTTGATTTTCTTCTCTTGGGCTAAAGATAAGACCTGCGAAACGCCCAATTGCTGGACGGAGCTGGTCGCGGGGCTGGAGAATTGGAGCAAGGCCACGACCGCCGCCATGATCAGCAGCCAGACAAGCACTGGCTTACCGTTCATACGTGGTCCGTTTTTGTTATCATCCGACTGGTCGTTTTGACTCATTGGCAGAGGATTTAAATTACTCAGGGACTAAGCCAAGTCAATCGGAGAGCCCCTTTAACTGGCCCCATCAAACGGGCGGACTCCGCCGGTGGCAGGCCTGGCACCCAAACGATCGCACCCTGGGCGAGCACGACGGGCAAGGCCGCCCTCAGTTCCACAGGGATTTTGCGGTTGATAAGCAAGTCTGACACCTTCGCCGAACCCGGTGCACCCAGCGGCTGATAACGATCCCCCTCCGATTTTCCCCGCCAAAACAAATCCTCCAGAGGGACGTTAAGATACGCCACCCGGTCGGGCGAAATATTGCCGCAGGATAATTTTGCCCAGAGTTCATCATCAACGTTGACGCGTTCAGCCAAAAGCCCGCATTCCTCGTCCGTCACGCCTTCGATTAACGGGCGCTCCGAAGCATCCAAGGCCTGCGCGGAAAGTGGCATCATCATCAATTGCTGGGCTTGCACGCGCACAACTCTGCCGCGTACGGCAGATTGGGCGGCGACGTCCGAATGAATGGCCGAGACCAGCGGAGCCAACGATGCCAAACTTGGTTCGGTGATTCCGTGGCAATAAAGAAATTGAGTTAATGCTTCGCGAATCAGTGCCTTCGGCCTGCCCCTCAATCCTGCCACAGGCATCGTTCCTTCGGCCCCAACCACGCAACCGAGCTCACCGGCCCAGGTCGCCAAAGCAGCCTGGGATTCGCCCAGAATACGGGCAGAGCGGGCGAATCCTTGCTGATAATCGCGGCTAAGCGCAGCATCGCCGCCAGCCTTCAGCCAGATTCGAACCCGATTACGGGTGGCGACCGGCAAGACGTTCGTGGCATCCTCCCGCCAAGGAAGCCCGGCGTCCAACAATGAACTTAAGATTTTTTCCTTGGTAACACCGGCAGCAATGAGCGGGCGCCAGCGATGATGACCGTCCTTGAATGATTGCCATACGCGCGGTGCCGAAAGACCTGATAAGCCTGCGCCTCGAGCCAAACGCAGAAGCAAAGTTTCGACGACATCGTCAAGGTGATGGGCCGTACACAGCAAATCGAAACCCAGCAGTTTACGTTGCGTGGTGAAAAAGGCGTTCCGCGCCTCGCGCAATTCAAGTTCTGAAGCCGGACCGGAGAACTCACGCTGGTCGCTTTTACAAGACACCCCAAGCAGCCCACAGGTGTCTTGGACGAACCGGGCATCTTCGACGGAGGCTTCCCCTCTCACCCGATGATTAAAATGCAATACCACCAAGCGAGAGCGGAGGGACTCATCTGCCCACAGGGCACACAGGAGATAAATGGAGTCCGCTCCCCCAGAAACAGCGACCGCGATGGGGCCACGAACATCTGAGGTCAATGCGGGCAGACGCGGAAGCTTCTTAGCAGCTGCGCGTAAAATCTCGGAGGGTGGCAGAATCACTGGCACGAATTTAAACTAACGACAGCCGAGGGACTGCCAACACTAAGCGACGCTCAGAAGGACAAGGTTTCCTTGCCATACCACCGGCGAAGGGCCTCTGGAATCCGGACGGAGCCGTCGGCTTGGAGATTATTCTCCAAGATGGCTGCCAACACGCGCGGCAGACCCAAGGCCGAACCATTGAGCGTGTGGACGAACTCGGGCTTCCCGTCCTTCGGGCGGAACCGTATCCCCGCGCGGCGGGCCTGGAAGTCGGTGAAATTAGAGCAACTTGAGACTTCGAGCCAGCGCTTCTGGCCGCCTGCCCAGACTTCAAGGTCATACTGCTTACTATGCGAAAAACCAATATCGCCGGCACAGATCAACAATACGCGATAAGGCAGATTAAGCTTCTGGAGCAAGCGTTCGGCATCTCCGCGCAGCAACTCGAGCTCATCGAAGGATTTCTCGGGGTGTACCCATTTGACCAATTCGACCTTATCGAACTGGTGTAAGCGATTCAGGCCACGCACGTGTGCGCCCCAACTACCCGCTTCGCGTCGAAAACAGGGCGTGTAGCCGCAACGCTTCACGGGCAAGGTATTTTCTTCGAGGATTTCGTCGCGGAAGAAATTCGTCACCGGCACTTCAGCCGTCGGAATCATATAAAAATCGTCGACCTGCGCGTGGTACATCTGGCCTTCCTTATCAGGCAATTGCCCAGTCGCTGTCGCGCTCGCCGCATTGACCATCAAAGGCGCATGGACCTCCGTATAACCTGCGCTACCGGCTTCTTCCAAGAAAAACTGGATGAGGGCGCGCACCAGACGGGCCATGTCACCGACATAAAAGGGGAACCCGGCGCCCGTCACCTTAACGCCTCTTTCGAAGTCGATCGCCTTGTTGAACCAAGAAATATCCCAGTGCGGCTTGGCGGCAGAAGAAACCAGCTGAGCCTGGTCGCCCCAAGTCAGGACGACTTGGTTGTCGGCTTCGGTGCGGCCTTCGGGTACGGTTTCATGCGGAATATTGGGGACGGTCAGACAGGCGGCCTTCCAGCTTTCTTCTACTTCCGCGACCTTCTTCTCCAGCTCTTTGGCTTTTACTGAAAACGCTTTCATCTCAGTCAGTTTGGCTTGGAATTCGGGCGACCCCTTCGGCAACGCTGCCATATCTTTATTTGCCGCGTTCTGTGCCGAACGAACCGATTCAAATTCGACCAAGGCATGGCGGCGAGCCTCATCAGCGGCCAAGACGGCGGACAGATCGACCTGGAATTTTTTCCGGGCTACGCCTTTTCGGACGAAGTCGATTTGTTCACGCAGTAATTTGGGGTCCAACATGAAACGACATTGCCCAAATCCCCCGCCCAAGGGCAACGGGGAATTAATGTCGCCTGCTGATTTCTATGCCATTCTGGCTTAAGCCCATCCCAATGACCCAGTCATTATTGATGGCTGACAGCTTATTTAGATTGAGCCCCCCTTCATCGACGGATTGCGTGGGCGCCTATCACTATGAGCGAAACCAAGAAAACTGAAAATCCAGTACCCGCAGTCGATGCGTGGACCAAATGGGTCGCCCTCTCGACCACCCTGCTCGCGGTCTGCGCCGCTTTTGCGACACTCAAAGGCGGAAGCTTTTCCACGAAGACCCAGCTGGCCACCGTCAAGGCGTCCAATCGGTGGGGCCACTACCAAGCCAAGAGCCTCAAGGAGACCGCCTATGCAACCGAAAGCACCATCATCAAGGCTCTCGAATCCTCTTTGACTGCCCCTGAATCGAAGAAGATTGCTGGCAAGGCCATCGAGAAAGCCGATGAAGAGATCAAGCGCTACAAGGCCGAGAAGGCTGAGATCATGGAGGAAGCCACCTACCTCGACGCCGACGCCGCCTACTGCCAGGAGCGTGGCGGTAATTTCGGCTTCGCAATCATGTTCCTGCAGATCGCCATCATGCTCTCCGCTATCGCCGCCCTGATGAAGAAACAGATCTTTTGGCTTATCGGGCTCTGTGCAGGTGCGCTCGGTGTCGGCTTCCTCGCTTACGCTTGGCCGCTCTACGAGAAGTTCCACCCAGCCCCGGTCGCGCCGGTCCATGCGGTCGAGGCCAAAGCCGCGAAGTAAGCCCTCGCGATAGTCGTAAAAAAATAGGCCCCACAGCGCGAACTGCGGGGTCTATTTTTGCTATGCTTTCGCTTAGACCCGGCTCGCTTCTGGGGCGAAAACTTCGTCGGCGCGGAAAAAGCGGCGAACTTCATCTTCCGCGGCGGCGGGGCTATCGGAGGCGTGGCAAACGTTGCGCATCATCTCGGTACCGAAATCTCCCCGAATGGTACCCTTAGGCGCGACTTTTGAATTCGTTGGGCCCAAAAGCTCGCGGACGCGGGCAATGACATTTTCGCCGGTCAGAACTGCGACGATAACCGGACGCGAAGACATGAAAGCCTCGATCTCGGGGTAAAATGGCTTATCCGCAACGTGGGCATAATGCTCGCGAAGTTGAGCCGACGTGAGTCGAGCCATCTTACAGGCTTGGACTTCGAAGCCAGCGGACTCGAAGCGCGCGAGAACTGTACCGACGAGTCGGCGCTCCATGCAGTCGGGTTTCAGAATGATGAGGGTCTTTTCCATAAGGGCTTCCCACGAAGTGGCAGGTCGTTAACTGTTGGTCTTTTAGGCCCTTTTGACAAGCCCCAACCCGATTTATGGCTTAAAATCAGCAGTTTAAGGCCTAAAAAGTAGACAAACCGCCTGAACGGCCAAGGCCTTTCCCTGTCCCAGCGAATCCATCCCCTCGTTGGTGGTCGCCTTTATCCCCACCTGGGAGGAATCGACCCCCATAATTTCGGCGACCTTCTGCCGGATTGCTTCCACGTAAGGCATGATCTTAGGCCGCTCACCGATCAGGACTAAATCCAAATTTCCGACCTTCCAGCCAAGTCGCCCGGCTTCAGCAACGGCTTTTTTTAATATCTTTGCCGAATCCAAACCCTTATTTGCGACCGCATCATTGGGGAAATAATGCCCGATGTCGCGCAAGCCAGAGGCGCCGAGGATAGCGTCGGCGGCGGCGTGCAGCAAAACATCTGCATCCGAATGCCCTTCCGGCCCGACCTCAGAGGGAATCAAGACGCCGCCGAGAATGCAGGGGCGGCCGAGCACGAGGGGGTGGATATCATAACCAAGCCCGACGCGAAAAGGCGGCATTGAGGACATAACCCCTTTCTAAGCCATATTTACGGGAAAGGAAAGCCCTTGCACAAAACCCTTGAAAGCCTGACTTGGGCAGGCAATTTGAAGGCCTGTCAGTCTTAAGGCGCGGTAGCCAAGTGGTAAGGCCGGGCTCTGCAAAAGCCCCATGCGTCGGTTCAATTCCGACCCGCGCCTCCCGTTTCAAACAAGAAGGGCGTCCCTCTCGGACGCCCTTCTTCCTTTATGAATCGAATCTTCAGCGGACCGTCTTGCTCAAATTAGCTACGCCGTTGACCTTGGAGTTCACGCGCAAGCGAAGTCCGTTAAGACGAATAAACCCGGTAGCATCATCCTGATTATAAGCCTTGGTCGGATCGGCCTCCATGGTGGCGATATGCGGATTATAGAGGGAGCGCGGGCTCTTCCGGCCGGCCACATAAAGCCCGCCCTTATACAACTTCACGCGGACGGTACCCGTCACATTGCGTTGCGATTCGGTAATCAGAGCCTGCAAGGCCAAGCGCTCAGGCGCATACCAGAAACCATTATAAACCAGGGTGGCATAGCGCGGGACGAGTGAGTCGCGCAGGTGCATGACCTCACGGTCCATGGTGATGGATTCGACCTGACGATGGGCAAAGTGAAGGATGGTGCCGCCCGGGGTCTCGTAGACGCCGCGACTCTTCATACCGACGAAACGGTTCTCGACCATATCAACCCGACCGATGCCGTGGCGTCCGCCGATCTTATTGAGCGTCCGCATCACGCCAAGAGGGTTGAGCTTCTTGCCGTTGACGGCGACGCAATCGCCTTGGCGAAATTCGAGTTCAACATACTCAGGCTTATTCGGAGCGTCTTCGGGAGAGACCGAGAGCTTGAACATGCCCTTATTGGCCGGAGCAAAAGCATCCATCCAGGGATCTTCCAAGATGCCCGCTTCATAAGAAATGTGCAGGAGATTACGGTCGGAGGAATAAGGCTTCTTGGCGCTGGCTTCGACGGGGATCTTATGTTCGGCACAGTAAGCGATCATCTCGGCGCGACCGGGGAAATCCTTACGGAAAGCTTCGTTCCGCCAAGGGGCGATGATTTCCAAATCGGGAGCCAAGGCCGCGCAGGTCAGCTCAAAACGCACCTGGTCGTTGCCCTTCCCCGTCGCCCCATGGGCAATCGCGGTGGCGCCTTCCTGGCGCGCGATCTCGACCATACGCTTCGCGATGAGCGGACGAGCAATCGAAGTACCGAGGTAATACTGGCCTTCGTAAATGGCACCAGCCTGCATCATCGGAAAGATGAAGTCGCGGGCAAATTCTTCCTGCAGGTCGTCGACGTAGAGCTTGGAAGCTCCGGTCTTCATGGCCTTAGGCTTGAGGCCTTTGAGCTCATCTTCCTGCCCGATGTCGGCACAAAATGCGATCATCTCGGCATCGTGTTTTTCCTTGATCCAGGAAAGGAGGACGGAGGTGTCGAGTCCGCCAGAGTAGGCCAGGACGATTTTCTTCTTCTTGCTCATGATAGTAGGATGGAAATTAGACGCGCGCAGCCGCGAGGTGGGCCAAGATAGCCTTCTGGACGTGGAGACGGTTCTCGGCTTGGTCAAAAATAATGCTCTGTTTGCTTTCTAAGACCTCTGCAGAAACCTCCTCGCCGGGGTGAGCAGGCAAGCAGTGCATGAAATAGGCCCCAGGCTTGGCCAGGGACATCAGCTTCGCATTCACTTGATAGGGTTGCATAAGCTTCAGGCGCGCGGCCTTTTCGGCTTCCATGCCCATACTCACCCAAACGTCGGTATAAACCATGTCGGCCCCTTTGACCGCGGCGGCGGGATCGGTCGAGAAAGTGAATGATTCCATAAGTCCGTCTTTTTTCAACTGGGCACGGACCTCGGCGGTAGGCTCATAACCCGAAGGGCCAGCTAAAGAAATTTCCGCGCCTAAGGCTGCGCCACCGAGGATGAACGAGTTGGCCATATTGCAGGCCGTATCGCCGAGGAAGGCGATCTTCTTGCCCTTCAGGGAGGCGGCATACTGCGAAGGTTGCCCAGGGGCGAAACGCTCACCCAAGGTGAACATATCCGTCATGAACTGACAGGGGTGCAGAAAGTCTGAAAGAGCGTTGACCACGGGCATGGTTCCGGCGGCGGCAAAGTCGTCGAGCAGACTGTGCTCGTGGCAACGAATCACCATCCCATGAAGATAACGGGAGAGCACCCGGGCGGTATCAGCGATTGTCTCGCCTCGCGAGATTTGCAGATCGTCGGCATTAAGCATGACCGGCTGACCGCCCAGTTCGTGGACGCCAACTTGGAAAGACACCCGAGTACGGGTGCTTTTTTTGAAAAACATCAGACCCCAAGACTGACCAGCAAGAGCCGTCGCCGTGCCCTGGCCACGTTTTGCCTTGAGACCAGCGGCAGCCGCAAAGACCGCCGCGGTTTCAGCAGGGCTTAGGTCGGTCTCCTTGAGGAAATGGCGCATCGCGGGAAAGTTTGGACGATAGATAATTGGCTTGGTTTTAACAGCGGAAAAATGGCTTTACCGACTCAAGCTACCTTCCACTCGCGTAAAACGTGCCCAAGAATCTCGGCCGACTCGGCCAACTCCTCGGCCGAGGCGGTAAGCGGAGGTAACAAGCGGAGGGCGACGCCACCGGCCGGCACCGTCAAAAGGCCAGCCTGACGCAGAGCCGTCACGAGCGGCACCGGATCGACGGACAGGATCACTCCGATCATATACCCCGTTCCGCGAATTTCTTTAACCAGATCAGGCCGCATCGAAACGAGCGCCCGCAAGGCGGCATGCCAGACGGGTACCTGATGATTGACCCGTTCGATTAATTTTTCATCCTCCATGACCTCAAGGACGGCAAGGGCGGCGGACGCAGCCAAGGCTCCGCCACCGAAAGTAGTCCCATGTGAACCTGCCTGAAATAGTTCGTCGTGAGGCGGAGCCATCCAAATCGCCCCAATCGGAAAACCGCCCCCGAGGCCCTTCGCCATCGCGATCGCATCAGGCTTTATGCCAGCATACTCGAATGCAAAGAACTTTCCGGTACGGCCAATGCCACACTGGATTTCATCGATGAGCAGAAGAACGTTACGATCCCGACAGATTTTTTGTAGATCGCGGAGGAACTGAGGGTCCGCCGGGAAGACGCCCCCCTCCCCTTGAATCGTCTCCAGCAACACCGCCGCGGTCGTCTTGGCATCGATGGCCTTATCCCAGGCCGAGATATCATTCAAAGGAGCGGCGGAGAAACCGGACAGCAAGGGGCGGAAGCCTTTTTGGATCTTCTCCTGAGGCGTCGCCGACATGCCGCCGAAAGTCCGGCCATGAAAAGCCCGTTCGGCCACGACGACACCGATACAGACCCCTTCGACGCCAGATTTTTTCAGGCCATGTAGCCGAGCAAGCTTCAGGAGACCTTCGTTGGCTTCGGCACCGCTGTTACAAAAAATAACCCGACCCGGACCGCATCGCTTGGCCAAGGACGCCGCGAGCTGGCCCTGCGGCTCGTTCCGATAAAGGTTGCTGACGTGCACCAGCTTGGCGGCCTGTTCCTGGACGCGCTTCACCCAGACCGGATGGCAATGCCCCAAGGCGTTGACCGCGATGCCCGAACTGAAATCCAGATAACACTTACCGGCGGCATCCCACACCTTGCTCCCCTGCCCCCTTACGAGCGTGAGCGGCGGCGCGCCATAGTTACGGGCAACGTGTTGAGCGTAGAGCTCCGCCGTCGAGTCTGGAGATTCCGCAGCCATTAGCCGTGGATGATTTCCGTACCGATTCCTTTATCGGTAAAGACTTCCAGCAGGAGGGCATGCGGCACCCTACCATCGATGAAGTGGACGCGCCGCACGCCTTCCTGGAGGGCTTTGACGGCGCTATCCACTTTGGTTATCATTCCGCCAGCGACGACGCCCTTGCGCTTCAATTCATCGACCTCACTGACCTTCAAGGTCGTGATCAAGGAAGACGAATCCTTGGCGTCGGCCAAAAGACCAGGCACGTCACTCATGAAAATCAGCCTCCGGGCGCGAAGCGAATGGGCGATCGCGGCCGCGGCGACGTCAGCATTGGTATTATAAGCCTGATCGTCAGCATCGAGCGCGATGGGCGAGATGACCGGCAGGAAGCCGTCCGCCAAGGCCTTCTTGATCAACTTGGTCTTAACGAATTTAATATCTCCGACGAAGCCGATATCGACGGGCTTACCTTCATCATCCGTCCCCAAGAGTTTCTCGCAAAGGTTGACGTGATTGCCGGGCATACCGAGTGGGTTTGCGCCCCGCGCTTTCAGCGACTCGCAGATCTGCCCATTGATTTCGATGTTCAAAGTTTCTTCGACGATCTTGACCGTTGGGGCATCGGTCACCCGCATGCCGCCCCGGAACTCAGATTTAATCCCAGCCTTATCCATCGCCCTTGTAATGGCCTTACCGCCGCCATGCACGACGACGACCTGGATGCCGACCGCCGCCAGGAAGGCGATATCGGTGGCCACGCGGTCCCGGCCTTCGGGATTGGCATCGTCCATGAAACTCCCGCCGTATTTCACGACGAAGGTCGAACCACGGAATTTATGGATGTAGGGAAGTGCTTCGAGAAGAACCTCGGCTTTTTGCGCGGCGGGCGTGCTCATCGGTCAATAAGGGGAGAGTGTTTAGTCGGTCAGGGGGCGAGTAAATGGAAAACCTCGGCCTTATTCGCTCGTATTGTAGTTCACGTAGCCGTCCGTGAGGTCCGCCGCCAAGAGACGGAACTTCCCCTCGCCTTGATGCAAGTTCAGCCGCACGGCAAAACGCGCCGCTTTGACCACTTGTTTCCACTGCGGCTTATTTTCCGGCAAAGGCCGGCCGGCCAAGACCGCCGGGATATCATTATAAAAAATATCAAGGTACTTTTCATCTAGCCCCACGCGGGCATAACCGGCGGCGTCCGCCAACCGGCCCCAGTTGGGATCTTCGCCGAACCAAGAGGACTTCACTAAGAGCGAATTGCCGATCGCCCGGGCAATCTTTTCGGCATCTCCCCGGCTTTTCGCACCTTCGATCTCCACGGCGACGACCTTGGTAATTTTCTCCCCGTCCCCGACGATCTTCTCGGCTAGGATAAAACAGACCTGATCGAGCGCCGACTGGAAGAGGTCGCGCAGCGCCCGCTCGGCCGATTCGTTCACGGAAATACCCGAAGCGCCCGAAGCCAGCAATAGTACGGTGTCGTTGGTCGACATATCGCCATCGACGCTCACGCAGTTGAAAGATTGGTCCGAAGCCGACTTCAAGGCGGACTTAAGATAGGCTGGCCCCGCAACAGCATCTGTGACCACGAAGGCCAGCATCGTCGCCATGTTGGGTTCGATCATGCCAGCGCCCTTGGCGATACCAGCCAAGGTGATGGTCTTGCCTTGCCAGACAAAACGGGCCGTGACGGTTTTGGGCCGCGTGTCGGAAGTCAGAATAGCCTCGGCGGAACGGGTGCCCTCGATCGCTTCGCGAGACAGCCGTTTCGCGGCGGCCGCGATGCCGCTGGCCACTTTGGGCATCGGCATGAGCTCACCGATTCGACCCGTGGAACAGACCAGAAAAGCTGAGTCGGGAGCACCGATCGCTTCGGCTGAAAGCTTCGCGATGAGCGCCGCATCGAGGTCGCCCTGTTGCGAGGTACACGCATTGGCATTACCGCTGTTCCCGAAGACGCCGCGGATCTTATCGGACGAAGCCTCTAAGATCTTCTGCGAAAAACGGACCGGCGCGGCCTTGACGTCGTTCGTCGTGAAGACGCCCGCCGCCGCACACGGCTGATCCGCCACGATGAGCATCAGGTCGAGCCGCTCGACTCCTTTGTTGCGAATATCGCAGCTGATAGCCCCGACCCGAAAACCAGGGACATCAGAAATTCCTGGCGAATCTTGAGTGATGACGATCGACATGGGAAATCAACGGAGCCCTTCGGCTTCATCCCAACCCATCATGAGGTTGAGATTTTGAACGGCCTGGCCGCCCGCACCCTTCAGTAAATTATCAATCACTGAGGTGATGATCAGATTGCCGGTCCGAGGGTCGGCGATGACCGAACAGGCGACCCGATTACTACCCGCGACATGCGCGGTGTCCGGGAAATCGCCCGACTTGAGCAAAACCACGAAAGGCCGACCGGCATAGGCTTTCTGCCAACAAGCTTCTACCTGGGCCGCGGTCACGCCCGCAGCGGGCACTACGATGGTCGTAGCGATGCCCCGATGCATCGGTGCTAGGTGAGGACTGAATTGGACGACCACCGGGCGGCCGGCGGCCGCCGAGAAGGCTTCTTCGATTTCGGCAATATGCCGATGGCCTGGGATACCGTACGCCTTCATCGAGCCGTCCCGCTCGCAAAAGAGGAGGCCAACTTCGCCCTTCTTCCCCGCACCGGAGACGCCGCTGTAAGCATTGATCACCATCTGGCCGGGCTCGGGCTTGATCAAGCCTGCCCGCAGCAACGGCACCATTGGGATCTGGATGCTGGTGGGGTAGCATCCCGGACAGGCGATGAGCTTTGCCGTCTTCCAACTATCGTCGGTCTGCAGTTCAGGGATGACATACCGGGCTTGCGCCGCCAGCGCCGGCGCCGGGTGTTCGTGTCCGTAATATTTCTGATAAGTTCCTAAATCCTTCAGCCGAAAATCCGCGGACAGATCCAAGACCCGCTTGCCCGCCGCGACGAGCGGGGCGGCGTATTCGGCGGCGACCCCATGCGGGAGGGCCAAAAACCAGACGGTCACATCGGACTTTGCGCACTCTTCCGGCGAGGAAGCGCTGAAGACCAGCGTCGGACTCACGATTCCCCGCAGCCGCGGCAGTTCGTCCGCGACGAGCTTACCTGCCAGCGTGCGCGAGCAAACCGCGGCCAATTGGACTTGGGGGTGCCGGGCGAGTACGCGGACGAGTTCTTCCCCGGTGTAGCCCGAAGCGCCGACGATGCCGACCTTGGTCAGGTTGTGGGACATAGCTTAAGTATGGAATTATTAGATGACGAATGAGTGATTGGACACAGAAAACTAGGCAACAAAAAGGCCCCGGATGTCCGGGGCCTTGATCGGTTCCTGTCTCGAGGCGGTTTACCGCTTGGAGAACTGGAAACGCTTACGGGCGCCTGGACGGCCGGGCTTCTTACGTTCGCGCATACGACCATCGCGGGTAAGGAGGCCTTCTTTCTTCAAAGGAGCGCGGAGCGTGGCATCCATTTTCTGGATCGCCCGAGCCAAGCCATGCGAAATCGCACCCGCCTGCCCGTTAGGGCCGCCACCGATGACGTTGACGGAGATATCCAGCTGACCTTCGAGGCCAGCGATACGGATCGGAGCCGTAGCCGCCTTGACGAGGGCTTCGGTGTAGAGGTACTCCTCGGCAGGCTTGCCGTTGATGGAAATAGAACCAGTACCGCGGGAAAGGCGGATACGGGCCGAGGCGGTCTTACGACGGCCGACGGCGGTGATGGCAGGGGACTTGGCGCTCATTGCAAATTAGGCTTATCGATTAACCCTTGAAAGGGATTGGGTTGGACGCGGCATGATCGTGCTTGTCGCCGGCGTAAACCCGGAGCTTAAGGAGCATCTCGTTAGCGAGACGATTCTTAGGAAGCATGCCTTTGACGGCGTGAGTCACGATGAATTCAGGGCGTTTGGCGCGCATTGCACCGACGCTGGTACGGTAAGCGGTACCCACCCAACCGGTGTAGAACATGTAGGTCTTGTCTTCCTCCTTAGAGCCGGAAAGACGGACTTTGTCGGCATTGATGACAATGACGTAGTCACCCGTGTCCACGTGGGGGGTGTAAGTGGGCTTGTGGCGGCCGCGGAGGATATTGCTGATTTTGACAGCGAGGCGGCCGAGGATTTGATCCTTGGCGTCGACGACGTACCAGGTCTTGTCCTTGAGCTGCACGTTCTTGGCTAGCGTGGTCTTCATAAAGAGGGAAAGCGGGAACATGAGAAAGCGACCTCCTCCGTCAACACCCGAATGCAGCTTGTGCCCCCAAGGGGTGAAATAGACCAAAAACAAGGGAGGCGCAGCCTAAACTGCGCCTCCCGGTTGACCCTCCTTTATGAGGTGGGCTTAGAACTTAAAGGTCGCGAAAACGCGGTACCAGACCGTGGAACCGCCGGTCGAAGGTTGGCCGTCGGTGTTATAGGCGTAGCTGATGCCGGCACCAAGCTTAGCACCCTGACCAACAGCACGGGTCACATCGGCCGAGGCGCCGAGGTAAAGGTAAGCGTTCTTACTGGTGGAACCAGAAACCTTGACGGCCTTGGAGGCATTCAAGAAGCCAGCGTAAGCCTTGGTTTCGATATCATAGCCAGCCAGGCCGACATTAGCACCCGCAAAAGTCTTCGAGCCAGCGGCCTCGAGGACATACTGCTTCTGGTCGAGGCTGTAGTAGAGGTAAGCGGAAGGCTTGAAGTTAGCGTTCGAGAGCGTGAGACCGGCGTAGATTTCGCGATCCGAGGTCAGCTGAGAGTAGCCACTGGCTGAGATCGAGTGAGCGTTGGCGGCGGTCGAGCGCTGGATGCCCACGTCAAGGGTTCCGAACGAGGAGTCGGTCTTAGCGCCGAAGGTGTAGGTGCGCTCGAAGGTGTCAGCGTTATAGAAATTGCCGTAAACAGAAACGCCGGAGAAACCTGGAACGTTATACTCGAGGGTCAGCGCCGACTGGACGAGGCCTAGATCAGAGGAGCGTTCCATGCCGCGGTAAACGTTTTTGCTATCCCAAGCGAAACTGCCCCGGAGGGAGAGATCGTGGGAGGCGACGGCTACGGGAGCAGGCGCGGCGGATTGAGCGAAGCTGACGCTAAAAGAAGCGAGAGCGAGGGCGGTGAGGGTGTGCTTCATGGTTGAGTTATGAGACCCATCGTTTTGCCTAAAAAAAAGCTGATGGCAAGCCTCAAGGAGAGGCCAGACATCAGCAAAATGAAGGACTCCACGCGGAGCCGACGAACTACATCGCAGCGATAATCGCATCCCCGAACTCGGAGCACTTAATCTCCGTCGCACCCTGCATCTGGCGGGCGAAATCGTAAGTTACGCGACCACCACCGATGGCACCGTTCAGACCCTTTAAGACCAAGTCAGCCGCTTCCACCCAACCCATATAGCGCAGCATCATCTCACCCGAAAGAACGACGGAGCCCGGGTTCACAACATCCTTGTTCGCATACTTAGGAGCCGTGCCGTGGGTGGCTTCAAAAATGGCGTGTCCCGTCAGGTAATTGATATTACCACCCGGGGCGATACCGATGCCGCCGACCTGCGCGGCCAAGGCATCCGACAGGTAATCACCGTTGAGATTCAACGTAGCGATGACGTCGAAGTCGGTCGGACGCGTAAGAATCTGCTGCAGGGTGATGTCTGCGATCGCGTCCTTGATGATGAGACCAGCGCCAGGCTTACCGTCGGGGATCTTGCACCAAGGTCCGCCATCGATTTCGACGGCACCAAACTCGCTCTTCGCCAAATCATAACCCCACTTCATAAAGGCGCCTTCGGTATACTTCATGATATTACCCTTATGCACGAGCGTCAGCGACTTGCGCTCGAACTCGATGGCATACTGGATCGCGGAACGGATCAGGCGCTCGGAGCCCGGACGGCTGACCGGCTTGATACCCAAGCCCACCGTGGCAGGTTGCTCTTCGCCGAAGCGGATCTTCTTAAACTCTTTCGGGAAGTTGGTCTTGATGAAATCGAGCGTCTTCAGGGCGATTTCAGACCCAGCCTCGAAATCGATGCCCGCGTAAATATCTTCCGTGTTTTCGCGGAAAATCACCATGTTGACCTTTGAAGGGTTCTTGACGGGCGAAGGGACGCCGGTGAACCACTGCACGGGGCGAAGACAGACGTAGAGGTCGAGCTGCTGGCGGAGCGCCACATTAAGGGAACGGATACCGCCGCCGGTCGGAGTGGTGAGCGGCCCTTTGATCCCGACCAAATATTCGCGGAAAGCGGCCAGGGTCTCTTCGGGCAGCCAGTTACCCGTCTGCTTGAACGCCTTTTCGCCGGCGAGAACTTCGTGCCAATGGATCTGGCGCTGACCCGCATAAGCCTTGGCCACTGCAGCGTCCAAGACCCGAACGGAAGCCCGCCAGATATCCGGACCTGTTCCGTCGCCCTCAATGAAGGGGACAACCGGCTGATGGGGGACATTCAGCTTACCATTAACGATGGTGATTCGGCTGGCGTTGGCGGGGATAGGGGAACTCATGGGTCAGAGGGTGATAACAAACCGTGTTCGGGGGGATGGTTTCAAGCCTATACGATTAAAGAAGGTGGAGAAAAGAAAAGGACCCCCTTGCGGGGGTCCTTGATTTAACCGGGAGTGCCGGCGCCATCCGTCACGAATGACGGAAAAGACTAGGAAGAATTACTTCTTCTTAGCTTTGGTGGCTTTTTTGGCGCTCTTTTTAGCAGCAGCCTTCTTTTTTGCCATAGTTTTTTCCTTAGTTTGGATCGTTGTTGGGTTAGAGGGCAGCGCCTGCAGCGCCACCCTGACGATTCGCCCTACACTGACCCGCGCATGCTTTGCTTGGCGGGTGATACGAGTGCGGAGCTCCGACGGTACGCGGAAAGAAACTTGGCGAGAACGAGAAGGCTCGATCGCCGGGCGAGAGTCATCGAAACAATCCAGCGCGTGCCGGATAACTTCGCTGAGCGTGGTGAAACCAGACCGATGCTGAAAGGCGATTGCTTCAGAGTGCAACTTCGGGGGAAGGGACACGGTGATGAGACTTTCGCTCAGGGTGGTTTCGGTTCGGTTCGTCACGTTTCGGTTAACTCTTAGTAAGATTGATAATCATAATACGCGCTTGCGCAAGCGGAAATTTACATGCCGCTGAACGACGCAACCGGTGCGTAAAAAATCCGTCTCAGATTTGTCCGCGTAAATATGATTTCATTACGCGACGCGGACGTCGCGCTGACGATTGACGACCCGTGATAACCTAAATAACTTCCGGCCATGCCCGCGCATCATCACCCTGAAGAAAATCACGCGGACGAATGGCGCGGACTCGCGACTTTGGCCTTTGTTTGCGGGCTCGGAGGCATCGCAGCGTGGATTGCGTACTCCTACGGCGCAGCGCCTTGGGTGCGCTACGCTTTAGCCGGCGGCGCGAGTCTAGCCGGCGGTTGGGAAGCCGCGGAAGAAGGTTGGCACGCCCTGCGTTGGCATCGCCGTATCGACGTCCACCTGCTCATGCTTTTGGCGGCGCTCGGAGCCTGGATTGTCGGTCAGCCGCTGGAAGGTGTGCTCCTGTTATTCCTCTTTTCGACCGCCGGAGCGATCGAACATTACGCTATGGCCCGCACCCGTGGCGCCATCGACGCGTTGCTTGATCGGGCGCCGAAGAAAGCCCGGCTAATCAGCGCCGAAGGCAATGAAATCGAGGTTCCGGTGACTAATCTTCTTCCCGGAGACCGTATGGTCGTGCTCCCAGGAGAACTGGTACCGGCAGACGGCAAAGTCGAATCCGGCGAGAGTGCGATCGATGAATCGACCCTCACTGGAGAAGCCAAACCGGTCGACAAACAGACCGGTAGCGACGTCGCGGGCGGGACGCTTAACTCCTGGGGCAGACTGGTCGTGCGCGTGACCAAAGCCGATCAAGACAGCGCCCTTCATCGTATCGTTAAGCTCATCCGCGAAGCCCAGGAAAGTAAAGCGCCTGCCCAGCGCGCCATCGATCGCTGGGGCGACAGCTACGCCCTCTTCACCCTCTCCGCTGCCGCCCTATTCTTCATGATTCTGCTGGCTACGGGCGTTTCCGCCTTCGGCGACGACCGCTCGGCGCTTTACCGTGCCATGACGCTGCTGGTCGTGCTGAGTCCCTGCGCGCTTGTTCTTTCCGTACCCTCCGCCGTGCTGGCGGCGATCGCCGCTGGCGCGCGTCACGGCATCTTATTCCGAGGCGGTGCGGCTGTAGAACGCTTGGCGGATGTCGATTGCATCTGCTTTGACAAAACCGGGACCTTGACCGCCGGAGAACCCGAAGTCGCCGCCTTGGAAGTTTTTCCAGCGACGGCTGACCGGCGACGCGCCCTGAGCGCATTCCTCTCGCTTGAAGCTGGCACCACCCACCCATTTGCAGCTGGAATCGTCCGCGCCTGTCAAAGCGAGGGCGCCGTCATGTTGGCAGTAAAAGGGCTTTCTAATTCGCCCGGACAAGGCGTTTCGGGCTCAGTCGAGGGAACACGCTGGAGTGTCGGCACCCGTGAATTCACTGGAAGCCACGAACTCGCCGAGGCCGGAGTTCCTACTGGAGCCATTGTCAGCGAGGTATGGGCCTCCGACGGCACCGTCACCGTTCGGGCCACCCTCGTTGACCGCATCCGCCCAGAAAGCGCCCCCACCCTCGCTTCTCTGCATACCCGAGGCATCCGCACCCTGATGCTCACGGGAGACCGCGAAGAGGCCGCCGTGGTGGCCGCCCAACAAGTCGGAGTGCAAAGCTACGCCGCCGCTCTCACCCCTGACGCCAAAATGGCTGCCATCCGGCGGCTCTCCTCCGAAGGTCATGTCGTCGCCATGGTGGGTGACGGCGTAAACGATGCCCCAAGCCTTGCCGCTGCCGATGTGGCCGTGGGCATGGGCGGACGCGGAAGCGACGCCGCCCTTGAATCCAGCGACGTCGTCCTGACGGACGATCGGATAGATCGCTTGGTCGACGCCATCGAGCTTAGCCGAAGCGCACGTGCCGCGATTCGTTTTAATGTCATCCTTTCCATCGGGGCGGCCTTAGGGATGGCCGTGACCGTCATCCTGTCACCGGGAGTGAAACTTACCATCGGCGTCATGGTCCACGAAGGCAGCACCGTCTTGGTCTGTCTGAATGGCCTGCGCCTCCTAACCCATCGCCCCGTTCGCCGCTAAGGCACAAAAAAGGGCGCCACACCGAGAGGGACGCCCTTTAAGCAGGATTCTCCCTTAAGACTTAGCGTAGCTCCTTGCCGGCGCCATCGAAGAGCTTGAAGGCTTCGATGCTATAGGCGGGATCAGGCTTTGTCCCCAGACGCACCTTGCAGGACTTCATCAAGTCACGGAAGAACTCGCGATCCTCGGTCACGATGCGGTCCAAGTTGATGGGGTGAAGCAGGATGTTGATTTCAAGTTCCTTGTCGGGTCCGTAAGTCTCGCGCAACCTGCGAATCGTGCTGAGCAATTTGCGTTGGATTTCGACGGAGACTGTGCGCGGGTTCTTCACGATACCGCGACCTTGGCAATGCGGACACGCTGTATACATCGAGGTCGTATTCGACTCGGTGTGGCGTTGCCGGGTCATCTGCAGGACGCCTAACTGCGAAATAGGAAGGATCTGGTGCTTGGCCCGGTCGCCTTCCATCGCCTCGCGCATGGTGTCATAGACCTTCTTACGGTCCTTGGGGTTCTTCATGTCGATCGTGTCGACCATGATGAGACCGCCTAAGTTACGGAGCTGGATCTGACGAGCGGCCTCGGTGACGGCCTCACGATGCGCTTGGACGCTAGAGTCCGTGCCGTCCTTGGTCGCGCCACGATGGGAGCCCGTATTAACGTCAATTGCCGTGAGCGCTTCAGTTTCGTCGATGACGATTTCGCCGCCGCTGGGCAATGGCACGCGACGCTGGAAGAGCTGCTCGATCTGACGCTCGATGTTATAACGCTCAAAGACGGGAATCGGGTCGTTATAAAGCTCCACGCGAGAGCGCGAACGAGGCGAGATTTCGCCGACCAACTCCTGGACGAGCTTAAAGTCTTCTTCATTATCGACCAGAATACGGTCCACTTCTTCGGTCAAGAAATCGCGCACCGTCCGCTCAATCAGCCCGGGCTCGCTATAAAGCAGGACAGGCTTGCGCTCGGGAGCGTTGATTTTCTCGACGATCGCCTGCCAACGACGAAGCAAGACATGCAAATCGCGGACGAACCAGCGGGCCTGTTTACCTTCGCCCGCGGTACGGATGATGATACCCATGCCTTCGGGAATGGTCAGCGAACGGAGGATATCCTTCAGCCGTTCGCGTTCCGAAGCTTCTTCGATCTTACGTGAAACGCCGCAAGCGCCGCTGAATGGCATCAAGACCAGGTAACGACCCGCCAGCGCGATGTTGGTCGTCGAACGCGGACCCTTGGTCCCGATCTGATCCTTGACGACTTGGATGACGATATCCGAGCCGGCGGGGAAAAGCTGCGGGATATCCTTGGCCTGGTAGCGAGCCTTACGCTGCTTCTGTTCGGCGGATTCGTTATCCCGGATAAATTCCACCTGCGAGTCATTCGCCGCTGGAAGCATGTCCCAATAGTGCAGAAACGCATTCTTGGGTTGGCCGATATCGACGAAGGCGGCCTTGAGACCGGCTTCGAGGTTTTGGACGCGGCCCTTAAAGATCGAGCCCACCATGCGGGTTTCGCCCTTGTGTTCGATTTCAAACTTATCGAGTACGCCATTGGTCAGCAAAGCGACTCGCTTCTCCAAGGTCTCGGCATTAATCACCAACTCTCGATAGACCGCCCGATCTTTGGAGAAATGCTTTACGATGCGTTGCAGGAGCGGGAGCTCCTTACGACGACGGTCGGCATCCTCCGCCAGCTTTTGCTGGTCGATCGGAGAGGTTTGTTCGCCGCCTTCCGGCAGCTCATCTTGGATATCTTCAGGTTCGGTATTATTGTCGGTCATCTCGGTCAGGCGGTTAAGCCGGTTGCCGGAGAGCCTCCACCTTCGCCGCCATCAGCCGAATGCCGATGAACGCTCTGGACTAGTCCAAGGAGCAGGAAACAGCTAAGTACGAAAGACCCTCCGTAGCTAAGAAAAGGAAGGGGGACCCCAGTGACGGGCATCAGATCAATGTTCATGCCGATATTAATGACGACGTGGGTGCCGAGCACCACCGCCGCCCCGATCGCCAAAAGCGCGCCGAACCGATCGGCCGCCAGGGAGGCCGTACGCACGACCCGCCAGAACAAGAGAGCAAAAGCACCAATCACCAAGAGTCCGCCCGTGAGGCCGATCTCCTCGGCCATCCCGGAAAATAGAAAATCGTTATGCGCGGCGGCTTCCGGCAAATAGCCGAAGCGGGCTTGCGTGCCATTTCCGATACCCTGACCACTGACACCCCCTCGGCCGACCGCGATAACGGCCTGCCGGACGTTCCACGTCACGCCTAACCCACGAGGGTCAACCACTTGTGGGGCGACAAATGACATGATGCGCTCCCGTTGGTAATCTTTTAACAAGAAAAACCAGGCAGCTTTTTCGTGATTACCACGCACCGCCCGAGCCGGATCGCGATCCTCGGGATGGCTTTCGGAATATTCGACGACTCCTTTGGAGTATTCTCTCAGATCTAAGGCCAGAATACCCCCAAAAACAAGGGCCGACACTCCGGCCACCACAAAGAACCTGGAAGCTAAGCCAGCCACGAAGAGTAAGATAAATGAAAGCGGCAGGTAGATGAGTGCAGAACCTAGGTCAGGCTGCACAAAAATCAAGACAAAGGGCACGGCGGCGGCCCCTAAAGCCTTCACCACGGTCAGCCAGGTCGCGCGAAAACTCCCGATCGGCAAACGCGAGAGCAAAGCGGCTAAAAAAACCAAGGCCCCGACCTTGGCGAATTCCGAGGGCTGCAGGGAGAATAGACCGAAATCCATCCAGCGCCGCGCCCCATTGATGCTTCGAATAAAGCTGCCTAAATCGGCTTTCAACAAAGCGCAGGCGGCGATCGGCAAAAGCAGGAACACCCCCGCCAGATAAATTCGGCGAGCGTGGATTTGGATCAAACGATAATCGATCGAAGAAACCGCCCAATAGGCAACCCAGCCCAAAGCGATAAAAACCATTTGCGAGCGATAAAAGCCCGTGTCTTTCGCGACCCCCGCGGAATGAATGGCGACCACTCCCAAGGAACTTAAAATGGCGATGACTACGACCTGCGTCCAATCCGTCCGCCAGGCAAAATTAGCAAATTTATCCCACCAGATGGCGGCCTGGGACCGCTCGTCTTCTAGGAGGTGGGACATGCCCTGAGGCAACCCAGATTAGGTTGAACTGGCAAGGCGAACCTCCCGAAAGGGCTTGCGACTAAGCCTCCGAGCGTAAGGGTATGACCCCCGGAACCTCCGGTAAGCACCAAGCCTTCCACCTGTGGCCGCTGACCAAAGCATTCTCGCCTCCGTGGCTTTCTCCTCCGGGGCGATCGTCGCCTATGCGGTGGCAAAGTGGCGGGAAAACACCCTTGGAGCCCTCCGCGACGCCCGTTTGCGCACCGAAGTCGAATTAGCCCGCCGTGAAGCGACCGTCGAGGCTTCCGAGCTTCACGCCAAGGCGGAGACCGAAAAACGTGAGGCGAACCAGCTCAAGGCGGCCGCCGAAATCGAAGCCCACCTTGCCGCCGAACTTAAGGCTGAAAGCGAACGCCAACGCGACTTCTTAGGCCGCGAACTCCAACGGCTTTCCGGCCTCAACCCCGAAGAGGCCCGCAAACTCACCATCGATACCCTTCGCAAGGAATATCAGGATGAGGCCCAGCACCTGCGACGCGAATTACTTGATCAGGTCGAACAAGATATTTCGGATGAAGCCCGGCGCAAATTACTTTCGGCGATGCAACGGCTCACGACGCAAACCACGCAAGACGCGACCACCGTCGCCGTTTCGCTGCCCGGGGAAGAAATGAAAGGGCGCTTGATCGGCCGGGAAGGACGCAACATTCGCACGTTCGAACAAACCACCGGTGCCACCCTACTCATCGACGAAACTCCTGGGGTTGTCTTGATTTCATGCTTCGATCCGGTGCGCCGCGAAATCGCGCGCATCGCGCTCGACCGCATCGTTAAAGACGGCCGCATCTCGCCCGGTCTCATTGAAGACACCGTCCGCACCTCCTCCGAAGAGGTCGTAAAACAGGCCTTGCGACACGGTCGCGATGCCGTGCGTGACTTGGGATTACCGCCGATGGATCCGGCGGTCGAAGAGCTTTTAGGTCGCTTGTATTTCCGACTTTCAGCCAACCAAAACACCCTCGCCCACTCCATCGAAGTCGCCCAACTCTGTGCGATGTTGGCCGCGGAAATCGGCATCGACCCCGTACCTGCGAAAAGGGCCGGACTGCTTCACGACATCGGCAAGGCCATCGAAGCCGAAGCTGGCAGCAGCCACGCTCTCGCTGGTGCCGCCCTGCTCCGTCGGGTCGGCGAAGATCCGCGCGTGGTGAATGCCGTCGCCGCCCACCATCGCGAAATCGAAGCCGAAAGTCTTTACGCACCCTTGGTCATGATCGCTGACTCGGCCTCGGGCTCACGTCCGGGCGCCCGCGCTTCCACCCTCGAGAGCTACGCGCAACGGGTGAAACGTCTGGAAGAAGTCGCCCTGACTTTCGAAGGGGTGAGCGAAGCCTTTGCCTTCCAATCCGGCCGGGAACTTCGGGTCATTGTCGACCCGGGGAAAATCGATGATTTCGGGGCGACCGAACTCATCCGCCGGATCAGACTTAAGGTGGAGGAGACCCTTTCTTACCAAGGAACGGTCAAAATCGTGCTTATTCGTGAACAAAGGTTCACTGAAGAGGCTCGCTGAGGGACTTTCTTGTTGTTAATCAATAGGGGGTACTTATTCACATGGGTTCGGGCAATCATCCCGAGAGCAATTTCGGCATCCCCAAGGAGGTTCGTCCTCCGTCACCAAGGGACCGACAAACGCGTGGCGTCTCCACTACGGAAACGTCCCGCATCACACCGGCCAGCCCCAACGAAGGCTGCCAAAAAAAAGAAACATGAGCCAACCAGAAACCCAGGGCCAGGAGCCAGTCTCCGCCCAACAGCCCGCTACGGACGCAGGCGCCAATGAAGTCCGCACCCCCGCACCCCGCATCAACGAAGCCAAGTTAGAGTCCGCTCACGCGGAACTCCCTCCGCTTTCAGTGATCGGAGCAACCGCCGAACCCGCCGCCAAACCCGGCACCATCGTCGCCCCGAAGCAATTCGGTCGTCGTGGTGTTCCTCGTGGCGCCACCCCCACCGCTAACGGTCCAGCCGCACGTCCAGTCATGGGCGTCGTCGAAAACCCCGCTGATCTCACCGAGACTATCTCTGGTGCCTTAGCACAGCAACCCGCGCAGCCGCGTGAACAACGTGAGCCTCGTGAACAACGTCAACCTCAGGATGGCGCTCCCACCGGAGACCGTCCGCAGGTTGAAGATCGTCCGCGTCGCGAGCCGCGTCAGGAAGGAATTCCTCAAGGTGATCGTCCTCGCTTCGAAGACCGTCCTCGCCGGGAGCCTCGTCAAGAAGGCGCCCCTCAAGGTGATCGTCCTCGTTTCGAAGATCGTCCTCGCCGCGAACCGCGTCAGGAAGGCATTCCTCAAGGCGACCGTCCTCGCTATGAAGACCGCCCTCGTCGGGAGCCTCGTCAAGACGGCGCCCCTCAAGGCGATCGTCCTCGTCGCGAAGAACGTCCTCGCATCCAGATTGAGCCCGTCGTTATCCCCGTCCAAACTCCGATCGGTTTTTGGGCGACCCTGAAACGCAAGCTCGCTTCGCTCTTCGGCATCCCCAACAAGGCCGTATTCGTTCCTTCCGAACGTCCTGACCAAGCTCGGGGTGATTTCCGGGGAGAACGCAACGATCGTGGTCCTCGCGGCCATTCTCGGGGCGGCCCACGGGGTGATTCCCGCGGCGGATCTCGAGGCGGCCCACGCGGCGGACGAGGCGACTTCCGCGGAGAACGCGGTCCTCGCAACGGCCCTCGCGAAGGCTAACCCAAACGGGGGCGCCAATCGGCGCCCCCGCTTCTTTTCCCCACCATGCTCCAGGTCGCACGTATCATCGGAGGACAAGCCCTTCGCGGTACCATCCAAGCCGCCGGCTCCAAGAATTCATCGTTGCCCATCTTGGCCGCTTCACTGCTGACCAGCGGGACGGTGACCCTTCACGGCGTACCTGACTTGAGCGATGTTCGGTTCATGGCCGAAATCCTCCGCCATCAAGGCGCCGAGGTTTCCAATCCCAAGCCTGGCACGTGGATTATTTGTGCCCAAGAAATCACCCACCACACGCCCTACGACTTAGTCCGCAAGATGCGGGCTTCGATCTGTCTGCTCGGGGCACTGGTTGGTCGGCTGCGCCACGCCGAGATGGCCATTCCGGGCGGTTGCGTCATCGGCCCGCGCCCCATCGACCTTCACCTTCGCGGCCTCGAGGCCCTCGGTTGCGAAGTTAAATTAGAGGGTGGCGTCATTTTCGTCGATGCCACCAACGCCCAAGGCACTTCCATCAATATGGCCGGGCCCATGGGCAGCACCGTCACGGGCACGGCTAATATGATCATGGCCGCGACGACGACTCCCGGCATCACGCGCATCGAAACCGCTGCCTGCGAACCCGAGGTCGTCGACCTTTGCACGATGCTCTCCAAGATGGGTGCAAAAATTCGCGGCCTCGGCACCGCTACGATTGAAGTCGAAGGCGTGGCGGCCCTCCATGGCTGCGAACATACCGTCATCGCCGATCGCATCGAAGTCGGGACCTACCTCGTTGCCGGTGCGATTACCAATGGTGATGTGACCATCTCTGGCGCCAACCCGGCACACTTGACCGCTTTTCTTAACAAACTTCAGGAGGCCGGCGTGCACGTCGAGACGGGGCCAGATTTTATTCGGGCCTACGGACTGCCACAACATCGGGTCGAAATCATCACCGAGCCCTACCCCGGCTTCCCTACCGATTTACAGGCGCAGTTTATGGCGCTGCAATTACTCGTCCCCGACCGCAGCGTGCTCACCGAAAAAGTTTACCCCCATCGCTTCATGCATGCCGCCGAACTGCAACGCATGGGCGCCGACATCTTAGTCGAAGGCGCCACGGCCACCGTCCACGGCGGCCGACCCCTTTCCGGCGCACCGGTGATGGCTTCTGATTTACGCGCCTCCGCCGCGCTCATCCTCGCCGCGCTCGCCGCCAAAGGTGAAACTTGGTTGCAACGCCTTTACCACCTCGACCGCGGGTATGAACGATTTGAAGAACGGCTCACGCAACTCGGTGCCCAAATCGAACGCTTGCCCGCCGACGCGATGCCCAAAGATATCCGCGAGGACTGAGGGTTGCCAAGTCAGGCCTTCCTAACAAGTTCATCCCCATGGCCCCAGCGAAGCATCAACCCGAAGAGCCCACACCGCCCGCCGGCAAAGAGGCGGTGTCGCGTCAGAATCGCTCGCTCGATGCCTCGCTTCGGCCGCCCAAGCTCGATGACTTTGTCGGCCAAGCCCGTACGGTCGAACGCTTGCGCGTGATGATCGGAGCGGCTCGTCGCGAAAATCGCGCGCTCGACCACATCCTTCTTCACGGCCCTCCTGGCTTAGGCAAAACGACCTTGGCCATGATTCTGGCCGAAGAGATGGGCCGACCCATTCGCGTGACCTCTGGCCCGGTCGTCGAAAAAGCCTCCGACCTCGCCGGTCTGCTCACGAGCCTGCAAGAAGGCGAACTTCTCTTCATCGACGAAATCCATCGCATCCCGAAAACCGTCGAAGAATTCCTCTACTCCGCGATGGAAGACTTCCGGATCGATATCATGATTGATCAAGGACCGAACGCCCGCAGCGTCCGGCTCGACCTACCTAAATTCACCTTGGTGGGCGCAACCACGCGGACAGGATTGCTCACCGCTCCTTTACGTAGCCGCTTCACGCTCCAGACCCGGCTCGATTACTACACACGCGAACAGCTGCTGAGTATCGTTCAACGGAACGCCGAACTCTTGCAGTTGAATATCGACCTCGGCGGCTCTGAAGAAATCGCCCGGCGGGCCCGCGGCACGCCGCGCATCGTTAATAATCTTCTCCGCTTCACGCGCGACTACGCGCTCGAACGCGCTAACGGCAAAGCGAATGCCGCCGTGACGGCCGCCGCCCTCGAACTCCTCGAAATCGATCAACACGGTCTCGACGAGATGGATCACCGCTTTCTTCGCACGATGGCCGAAAAACATAACGGTGGACCCGTGGGGCTCAGCAGTATCGGTGCCGCGATTGGCGAAGACTCCCATACCTTGGAAGAAGTCCATGAACCGTTTCTCGTCCAAGAAGGCTACGTGCTACGCACCCCACAAGGTCGAGTTTTGACGCCCAAAGGCTGGTTAGCCGTCGGTCTGCCGCCCCCCTCCCAGTCCAACAGCCCACTCTGACGCTGGACATCAGCGATTTCCATCGGCTAAGGTCACGACCTTAAAGCTATGGCAAAACGCTGGGTCATCAAACTGGGTTCAGGCCTCCTTACCCGCAAAGACGGCAAGGTTGATCGCGTCCAAATCGGCCGCATCGCCGACCAGGTCGCGAAGTTGATGAAAAAAGATATCCAAGTGGTCATCGTGACCTCGGGGGCCGTCGCCGCTGGCATGACTGCCATGGGCCTCGAAAAACGCCCCAAGGAAGCCCGCGAACTTCAGGCCTGCGCCACCGTCGGCCAACCCGAATTGATGTCGGAGTATGGTAAGCATTTCCGCCGGCATAAACTTCTGGGTGCCCAGATGCTCCTGACCTACTGGGACCTCGACAGCCGAGCCTGCACGCGCAACGCCCGGGCGACCTTAGACCTGCTTCTCACCCGCAAACGTTTCGTGCCCATCATCAACGAGAATGATGCGATCGCGGATGAGGAAATCAAAGTGGGCGACAACGACCGACTCTCCGCGCACGTCGCCGCCCTCGTGGGAGCCGACTTGCTCGTCATTCTTTCCGGTATTGATGGCTTGATGACCAAATCTGACGGCACCGGCACGTTAATTCCTTCTGTCCGCAAGATCGACGACTCCGTCCGCGCCCTCGCCGGCGGCGCAGGTTCCGAACGTAATGTCGGCGGGATGGTGACGAAGTTGCAGGCCGCGGAAATCGCCGCCGAAGGCAAAGTCGACACGGTCATCGCCAGTGGCCGCCGCCCTGACATTTTACTCGAGCTCGCCGCTGGTAAGAAAATCGGCACCCGCTTCTCGCTTCGAAAATGAGCGATTTGCTCCAACGCGTCACGGAACTCGCCCAAGCCGCCAAAAAGGCGGCTCGCGTAGTAGCGTTGGCTTCGACCGAAACCCGCAACCGTGCGCTACAAGCCGCCGCCCAAGCCTTGCGCGTCGATGAAGCCGCCATTCTTTCCGCGAACGGTAAAGACCTCGCCGCCGCCCAAGCCAAAGGCCTTACGGCAGCGATGACCGACCGTCTGCGCCTCGATCATCAACGCCTCGAAGACATCGCCGTGGCCTGCGAAGCGGTCGCGAAGCTCCCCGACCCCGTCGGCGAAGTCACCGAGGAATGGACCCGCCCCAACGGCATCCGCATCACGCGTCGGCGCGTCCCCATCGGTCTTGTTGCGATCATCTTCGAATCCCGCCCTAACGTCACCGTCGACGCCGCGGCCCTCTGTCTTAAGTCTGGCAACGGTTGCATCCTTCGGGGCGGCAGCGAAGCCCTGCACACCAACCTGGCCCTCGCGCAATCCTTTGCCACCGGACTGCGCAACGCCGGATTACCCGCCGAAGCCGTCACGCTCCTCCCCTTCACCGATCGCGAAGCCGTGCCCGCCCTCGGATCTCTCCGCGGCATCGTCGATATCATTATTCCACGCGGCGGGCCGGGCCTCATCGAGGCTGTCGTCAACTCCGCCAAGGTGCCCGTGATCAAACACGATGCCGGCATCTGTCACGTCTACGTGCATGCCCAAGCCGACCTGAAAATGGCGGAGGCGATTATCTTGAACGCGAAGTGCCAGCGGCCCAGCGCCTGTAACGCCTTGGAGACGCTCTTGGTCGATGCGGCCGTGGCCCCGAAGTTCCTGCCGCTCATCGCTCAAGCCCTTGCCGCCCGGCAGACGGAACTGCGTGCCTGCGAAAAAACCCGCGCTATTCTTCCCACCGCCCCAGCCGCCACCGAACAGGATTTCCGCACCGAACACCTGGGTCTGATATTGAATATAAAAATCGTCGGCGGGCTCGACGAAGCCGTCCGCCACATCGAAGCCTACGGCTCCCACCATTCGGATGCAATTGTCACGGAGGATGCGGCGACGGCCCGTGCCTTCCTGGCCCAGATCGATAGCGCCTGCGTTTATTGGAACGCCAGCACCCGTTTTACCGATGGGGCCGAATTCGGCTTCGGGGCCGAAGTGGGCATCAGCACCGACCGCCTTCACGCCCGTGGCCCTATGGGTCTTCGCGAATTAACCACCTGGAAGTTCGAAATCGTCGGCCAAGGTCAGGTCCGGGCATAATTGGGTCGGTTTTCCGTTTGACAGACCCGGCCGGCGAAACCTTTCTTACCCTTCCTTTTGGCTACCGGGGTGGTAGCTCAGTTGGTTAGAGCGCCGCACTGTCACTGCGGAGGTCGCGAGTTCGAGTCTCGTCCATCCCGCCAGCCAAAAGGGTGACTTTTCCGACCGGTTCGCCGGTCCGGGAAGGCTTGCCCGCGGTTGTAGCGACCCCGGCACCGCAGGTTCACAAGGCTGTGTATCCTTTTTGCTTCCCCCGCCCCCCCGAGTGGACAGAAATCAAGCACACTTATGAGCAAGAAAGTCCTGATTATCGGAGCCGGCGGCGTCGGTAACGTCGTCGCCCACAAATGCGCCATGGCAACCGAGGCCTTCTCGGAAGTCATGCTGGCTTCACGCAACGAAAACAAATGCAAAGCCATCGCGGCGAACGTCAAGCTCGCCACGGGCAAGACCATCAAGACGGCCGCCGTGGATGCCGATGATGTCAAAGCGACGGTTGCCCTGATCAAGTCCTTCGGTGCCGACCTGCTCATCAACGTCGCCCTGCCCTACCAAGACCTTCATCTGATGGACGCCTGCCTCCACGCCGGCATCCACTACGTCGATACCGCGAACTACGAACCACCGCACTTGGCGAAGTTCGAATACTCTTGGCAATGGGCCTACCGCGAACGTTTCGAAAAGGCCGGCCTGATGGCCTTGCTGGGCTCGGGCTTCGACCCTGGCGTCACGAACGTCTTCTGCGCCTATGCCCAGAAGCACCTCTTTGATACTATCGAGACGATCGACATCATGGACGCCAACGCCGGCGACCACGGCTACAAGTTCGCCACTAATTTTAATCCAGAAATTAATATTCGCGAAATCACCCAGCGCGGACGCTTCTGGGAAAAAGGCGAATGGAAAGAAACCGATCCGCTTTCCGTCAAATGGGTCTACGACTACCCGGTCGTCGGCCCCAAGGACAGCTACCTGCTTTACCACGAAGAACTCGAGTCCTTAGCCGTTAACATCAAAGGCCTGAAGCGCATCCGCTTCTTCATGACCTTCTCGGAAAACTACCTCACCCATCTGCGCGTTCTCGAAAACGTCGGTATGACCCGCATCGATCCAATCGAATTCCAAGGCCACCAAATCGTGCCTATCCAATTCCTCAAGGCGCTGCTGCCCGATCCGGCCTCCCTCGGCCCCCGCACCAAAGGCAAGACCTGCATCGGTTGCGAAATCACCGGCGTCAAAGACGGCAAGCCTCGTAAGGTTTTCATCTACAACGTCTGCGATCACCAGGAGTGCTTCGCCGAGGTCAAATCCCAAGCTATCAGCTACACGACTGGCGTACCTGCGGCGATCGGTGGCGCCATGCTGGCCACGGGCAAGTGGCTCAAGCCAGGCGTCTGGAACATGGAAGAGTGCGATCCTGATCCGTTCATGGACGAGCTCAATAAGCGCGGCCTTCCTTGGCACGTCAAGGAACTGCCCGTCGCCTAAACGACCCTCCGAAAATGCCCGCCTCTCGGCGGGCTTTTCGTTTGCACCCCTCGCCCCTACTTCCAATTTAAAAACGTGTCCGACGCTCTCACTGACGCTTTTCAAAAGGTTGACCTGACCAAGGTCCCCAGCCCCTGCCACGTTCTGCACCGCGGCCTGCTCGAACAGAATCTGCAGATTCTCCGCTCGGTGATGGATCGGACGGGCGTGAAGATTATTTTGGCCCTCAAGGGCTT
Organism: uncultured Opitutia bacterium; assembly: GCA_903850885.1. Lineage (GTDB taxonomy): Bacteria > Verrucomicrobiota > Verrucomicrobiia > Opitutales > UBA953 > UBA953. Next base: position 38,202 of record CAINMU010000065.1, read on the forward strand.
CGCCCAGTTCAGCGAAGCACCGATGATCCGGAAGTACCTCGTTGGCACCACGGCCAGCGGTATCAACGAAGCCCTCCTCGGTCGCGAAGAATTCAACGGCGAAGTCCACGCTTACTCGCCCGCCTTCAAGGACGAAGAATTCGATCACCTGCTCCGCGTCGCTGATCACATTTCCTTCAATTCGCCAGGACAATGGAAGCGACTCCGCGCCAGAGCCCAAGCTTCCGGACGCAAGGTTTCGTTCGGGCTGCGCGTCAACCCCGAGCACGCCGAAGTCGAAGTCGAACTTTATAACCCCTGCGCCAGCGGCTCGCGCCTGGGCACCTTACGCTCCGAAATAAAATCCGCCGCCGACCTCGACGGTCTGGAAGGTCTCCACTTCCACACGATGTGTCAGCAAGGGTCCGACGTCCTCGAGCGCACCATCGCCGCCTTTGAAAATAAGTTCGGCGAATTCATTCCCCAGATGAAATGGGTCAACTTCGGCGGCGGGCATCATATCACGAGCGAGGGCTACGACATCGAGCGTCTCGTCCGTGTGCTCACCGCCTTCCGCCAGCGCTGGGGCGATCACCTGCAGATTTACATGGAGCCCGGCGAAGCCATCGGCATCGGCACTGGCGTCTTGGTCGGCACGGTCCTCGACCTGGTCCATAACGGCATCGACATCGCGATCATCGACATCTCAGCGACCAACCACATGCCGGACACCTTGGAGATGCCTTACCGAGCGGACATCATCGGTGCCGACCTGCCGGGCAAACTCCCGTACACCTATCGTCTGGGCAGCGTCACCTGCCTGGCCGGCGACGTCATCGGCGATTACTCTTTCGCCCAACCCTTGCAAATTGGGCAAAGGCTGGTGTTTTTGGACATGTCGCATTATACATTTGTTAAAAATACGACCTTCAACGGCGTTCCCCTCCCGGCCATCGCCAGCTTCGATCCGGCCACGGGGCAGACGCAGGTCATCAAGCGATTTGGTTATGCTGACTACAAGAACCGCCTGTCCTGAGACCCTAGGCGCTTGACCCAAGGGTTATTTGCGCCAATGAAATTGACCAGCAAATCATCATGAAACCCTTGAACGTCATTCTCATCCTCGTTGTCGCTGCCCTTTCCGGCGTAGCGATTGTCACCTGGACCAGCGAAGGTGAAGCTAAAGAACGCGCCCTCGCCGCCCGCCGAGACGCCGACGAACACATCCTCGCCAACGGCGCCAAAGTCGTCGCCGCCGAACGCGCCGCCTCCGAGGCCAATGCCAAAACCAAAGTCGCGCAAGCCGCCGAGGCCGCCGCTTTCGCCAAGATCGAATCTTCTTCCGCTGACGCCAAGAAAATCGTGGAAGACCTCGCCGCCTGCAAAGACGCCCTCGCCAAGGCCACGACCAAGGTCGCCGAACTTGAGAAAGCCCGCTCCGAAGCCGGCGCCCGCGTCAATGAATTGAATGCCGAGATCGCTAAACTGCGCGACGGCTCCGAAGTTCGCGACGCCTCCGCCAAGGCCACAAAAGCCGAAGCCGACCTGGAAGCCGCCTCCATCGCCCTGCGCGAAGCCAACGCCAAGGCAGCGGCCGCCACGACCAAGCTGGCCGAAGTCGAAGAAGAGAACGCCCGCCTTAAGTTGCGCAGCAAAGGCTCCGAGAACGCTTCGCCTAACTACCGCCCTCTCTGAGGCTCGTTTAGGAGAGCTTGAAAGCCCGACAGGATGTCGGGCTTTTTTGTGCCTCGGTATCCCGCCCAAGGCTTCGGCAACGCTTTCCCTTTAGCCCAGCCCCGCCCTCTCACGCCAATGCCCGCTTAAGCTTAGCACGCAGAGCCAGCCACCGGCTGGGCTTAAGTTCGCACTCCCAGAGCCGGAGGATCTTCCCATGGCTCCATCTGAGATTACGCGAGTCACGGGCTTCTCGGGACCTATTCCTCGCGCACTTCTTACTCCCAAAGGCACGGTTGCCCTTCGGCGGGGTGCCACGCCGAGGAGGCCCGTACCAGCAACAACCATCGACTTAGATCGCGATCCGTCTGGAACGGAAAATGAAATCCGGCCGCATCCGCAAGGGCCCATCCTTGGCATCTTGTCCGCCGATCCGCTGCTGCCGTCGCCACCGGGCGTAGCCTTCGCTACGGAGGAGCATGCCCTCGTTCGTCTGTTTGCCCTTTCCGCACACCATCGCGATCAGCGCACTCCGCTGCTTCCGCGTAGTGATGTTCGGTATTTCATAAGACTCATTCCCCTATGGCTCGCCACGCACGTCGGCGCCCATCCTGGGACTACCCCAAACGAAAGGGGCCGACTTGCGTCGGCCCCTGTATGAAGCACTGACTAAATCCTAGGATTTAGAAGGCAACCTGAGCTTGGAGACGGATGACGTCAACCGTGGCGCTGACCTGGCCCGCGCCGGTGGCGAGGGTAGAGGTCGAGGCCTGAGTGATGACGTCCTTGAACTCAGAGCGCTCGAAGCCGAACTGGATCTTGGCGTTGTAACCGTTCACCTTCTGGCCAAGGGCCTCGAGGTTGAAGTAGTAGTTCACGCCGAGGTAGATCGCGGTGGACTTGTCGTAGAGCAGGCCGGTGCCGGAGGGACCAGCGGCAGCGAAACCACGCTCACCGTCGGAGATCTTCTGGCCGCGCATGTCAGTGTCGAGGTTGGTGTAGCGAGCGACGCCTTCCCAGTTGTCGTTGATCTTGTAGACAACCATGGCGGTATAGCCGGTCGGGGTGTGGTTCTGGTCGTCGACGTTCAAGACGGCATCCTTGGAGGATGTCACCTTGGTGCTCATGTATTCACCCTGGAAGGTCCAGTTGAAGTACTTAGCCATCAGGAAGGGGTTGTAACCTTCAATGGTGGCCAGAGTATTCGCCACGGCGGTAGTGGCGGTGGCAGCGAAGTAGCGGGAAGTTCCGTAGTTTACACCGACGGCGTAGGCTTCGTTATCCGAGATCTTATTGTTCCAGACGATGTTCGCGTAGTAGGCGAGATCGTTGGTGCTCGTACCTTCGGACACGCGACCCTGAGCGGCATTCACGACGGAGGCACCGAATTCGAAGCCCTGTGGGTTGACGACGCTGTTGTAGTGGAGACCGGTGTGGTGGGCACCGAAACCGAGACGTCGACCATCGGAACGATTGGTATTGCCGTTTTCACCTTCGTTCCAATAACGATTGGTGATGCCACGCTCGACGGTGGAGAGCTTACCAGAGGAAGCCTTGAAGAGCGAGGTGGTGGTGCTTTCTTCATAACCCCAGGTCACCTTGCGGTAGCCGAGATCGAAGGTGCCGATTTCGCTGGAGTGCGAAACCATGGCGCGGTCGAGCCAAGAGGTGGTGCTGGAGGTGGTGTTACCCGAGGTGTCGAGGACGATGTTACCCGAGATGCCATTGCCGACATCGGCGAGGATTTCGAGGTAGAGGCGGCGCATCAGGAAGCCGTTCTGAATCGGCGCAGTGGCGTTAACGCCAGTCGCGGTGGACTGAGAGTAGTTGAAGCTCTGGTATTGAGCTTGGAAGTAACCGCCGATGGTGAAGCGCTTGGTGGCGTCTTCTTTGACGAAGACTTTATTGATGCCGGAAGAGGAACGAGCCTTGGCACCGTCTTCGATGGCCTTAGAGCGTTCTTCAGCGGTGATCACGCCTTTCTTCACGAGGAGGTCGAGCGTGGCTTTGTCTTGTGCGGAAGCAGAAACCGCGGTGAGGGCGGCAGCTGCGATGAGCATGGACTTGAGGGTATGGTTCATAGGTAGGTGTTGTTGCGGTTATGCGTGAGGACTATCTCACGCCATTGTTACAGGATTAAGACGAAAGGGTGAACAATCTGCCACAGAGTCGTCACCCGAAGTCTATAAAAGCTCACTTAAACCTGCATAAATACTGGCAAATTGCGGTTTCCAAGTCACTTCGCCCCTGAATCGACTGGCATCCACGATTCGATTGGGCTGATCCCGACCCCCGCGTCGCAACCTCGGCCCACCCGGGGCCGCTTCATCAAACACTAATTCGACCCCGCCCAAACGCTGCGCGATCCATCGGGCCAACTGACTTTTCGTCACGGGATTTCCATCGCTGACATTATAAACCCGCGCGCCCGCCGGCCCTGAGACCAGCGACGCGAGGACCGACGAGGCCGCATCATCCCGGTGGAGATAATTAATAAAATGATCCACGCGGCCGCCGATGACATTTTCTCCGCGCTTAAGTTGATCGACCAAATGATGTCGCCCAGGTCCATACAACCCGCCGAATCGCAAAACCCGGACGCACTCTAACTCCGCCGCCATCACGGCTTTCTCGCCCTCTAAGATCGCATCCGCCGTCGGGGTGCCGCCGACCGCCGAATCTTCATTCACGACAAGCCCATCGTCCTGCCGATAAACGCCCGTCGAACTCGTGAAAATAAATTTTCGCGCTCCGACGCTCTTCGCCCAAGCCAGGGCACGCTTCACGCCGACATCATAAGCCAGAGCGTAAGCCTCTGGCCCGCCGCCGCCCGTGCTCGCCGCATAAACGACCGCGTCAAAAGTATCGGGCAGAAGCGACCAGTCTCCTTGCTGAATATCAAAGGCCTCCGCCGCCAATCCTTCCACTCGAAGTCGATCCCGTGACGCAGCCGATCGCACCACGCCAAGAACTTCGTGCCCCTGGGCTTTGGCCAGGCGGGCAAACTGAGCCCCCACATAACCGCAGCCGAGGACGGCGATCTTCATCGGCTGGTTCACGATTTCAGGAATGAAGTCATCCACTCCGCAGGCGTAGCGCCTGACTTGGCGGAAAGCTCCCGCAAAAGCTCCGCCGCATCGGTGCGGGCACGGTCTCGGGCGTCAGGCGCACCGACGCAATTCTGCAAGCGTCGGGCCAAGGAGTCGGGATCGCAGGCTGATTGTAAATATTCAGGCCAGGCATCGCGCTTCAGCAAGATGTTGGCGATACCCAACCGATCCACATGCCCAGCGATCAAGCGACGACCAACAAACCAAGTCAGCGGATGAGCCCGGTAAACAACCGCACCCGGAATACCGGCCAATGCTACCGTCAGCGACATCGTGCCGGAACTGACCAACGCCGCGCAACCGGCCACAGGGCCTTCCGAGACAGGGCGCAGATCAATCCCCCGAGCCTCTTCGCCATATTCAGCTAAAAGCCGATACAGCTCCGCATGCACCTCGCCGCCGGTATGCAGCACCAAGGCCCGGTGTTTCGGATTCTTCTGACGGAACTTGGCAAAAGCTTCGATGAGCGTCGGAAAAATCTTCCGCACGGGTTTAGGTCGGCTACCGGGCAGCAGCAGGACCGGACCCGCGGCATCGTAAGTTAAACCGGGCACATGGCCGGCCTCCGCAAACGGATGGCCGACGAATTGCGCGGGCAACTTGGTGTCCGCATAACAAGCCGGTTCGAAAGGAAATATCGTACCCACGCCATCCAGATCGCGGGCCATCGTGAAGCGACGCTTGGGCTTCCAGGCCCAGAGTTGCGGGCTGACGTACTGAATCACGGCGGTCTCGCCGCCGCCCTGACGGGAAAGCCCTGCGAGGCGGAGTTCATTGGCCAAGCGTAAATTCAACCCGGGATAATCTACTAAGACGACCAGCCGCGGCTTCCATCTCAAGGTCCAGGCCAACATCCGACCAAAAAGCCGGCGGTAAAACGGATACGCCGCCAGCACTTCGACGATGCCGACCGCCGAAAAACCCGTCATATCAAAAAGCAATTGCGCTCCTGCTTCGCGAATCCGCGGACCACCAAACGCCGCAATCCGGAGGCCGGGATTCGCTTCAAGAAGATCGGCGACGACCTTGGCCGCATGCTGGTCGCCCGAATGCTCTCCCGCGATGACCAAGACGTCGATCACCCCCGCACGCGGAGGCGAAAAGACTCCTGGGATCACAGGAAAAGAACTCATCGGCGAGCCATGCCGGCACGGATTTGCTCGGTGATACGAATGGCGACCTCCAGCGCCGTCCGGCCCAATTCACCGCTGACCTTAGGAGTTTTACGATCGCGCACGCAGGCGACAAAAGAGCCGAGTTCGATGGCGAGCGGCTCACCCTTCTCGATCGGAATTTCTTCTTTGGCAAAACCGCCCTCGGCGGCAGGGTCCACGCGAACGGTATGACCCTTTTGCCCCATGAAATCAATCGAGAGGTAGCCGCCCGTCTGGAAAACCCGAATCTCGCGATTTTTCTTCAGCGACACCCGGCTCGCACTCAAATTAGCGACGCAGCCGTTCTTAAAAGCGATTCGGGCATTGGCGATATCCTCCGTCTTCGTGACGACTGAGACGCCGACGGCATCAATGCGCTCGACCGGCGAATTGGCCAACTGCAGCACGATACCGATATCATGAATCATCAGGTCGAGGACGACCCCGACCTCCGTCCCGCGGGGCGTAAATGGAGCCAGTCGTTCGGCCGTGATATAACGCGCGTCGACGACGGCTTTTTCCAAGTAAGACATCACGGGATTATAATGTTCGATATGACCCACCTGGACGATCCGTTCGGCCTTGGCGGCGGCGGCCAGAATCTGCGCGGCCTCTTCCAACGTCACGCAAATCGGCTTCTCGATGAGCAAATTACAGCCAGCCGCCAACAAGGGCAACGCGACGGCGGCATGATAGTCGGTCGGAACCACGACGCTCACGGCGTCGCAGGCACCGGCCATCTCTTCAAGCGAGGTGAAGCGATGACAGTTATACTTGGCGCACATCTCGGCAGCCCGGGCATCGTTAGGCTCATAGATGCCGGCGAGCTCCGCCCCGGGGAGGGTCGAGTAGATGCGGGCGTGATGCTGGCCGAGCGAACCGGTACCAGCCACCCCGCAGCGAATGCGCGTTGCAGTCATGGCCGATAGACTTCTACGCCCGGGGCTTATCTTCAATCCGAAAACCCACCCGGCTTGACGTCGAAGGTCAGCGTTTCCTTGGTGCGATTCACCTTCACAAGGCTACCCGCTTGGGGCCACGAAGCCCGCTCGCGATGCGCCCAATCTGATGCCGGATTTCGCCGCTGGATAGCATCGCTTTGAGCCTACTGGATGACTTCGACGATTTCCTGCGAGATCTGAGCGTCACCGAGTCCTTGATGCGTCTCCCGGACGCAACCTTGCAACCTAGGTCGTCAATCCCGAAAGCCCTGCATTTCAGTTACAACCTTGTTGCCCAATCCCTATCTTACTGGGTATACCTTAAGTCATGACGCATGAAGCGCAGTTGGCGAACCTAGGACGCCTCCTCGACGACCCCTCACCTGTCGTCCGAAAGGCCGTGCTCGAAAAAGTCAAATCTGCCGGCACGGCTGGGATTCTTTGGCTCGAAACTCTGATGGAGGACGAGAAATTAAGCCCGCACGCCCAAGGTATTCTCGTCGACTTGCGCACCCCCGAAGCTGCCGCTCACGCCTTTTTAGCCTACATTAAAAAAGGCCCGTTAGACCTCGAGGAAGCCTGCCTGCTGCTGGAACGTGCGGCCGACCCCAGCCTGGCTCATCAAGCTTACAAGAGTGAGTTAGACCGCCTGGCCAATCGCACCCGCGAACTGATGGCCGAGCCGCTTGACGTCCGAGCTAAGTGCCGGCTGCTTTGCCGGGTGATCTTTGGCGAAGAAGGCTATCGTGGCGCCCCAGAGAGCTTTGCCGTTCCATCCTCATCGCTGCTCTCTCAGGTCATCGCGACTCGCCGCGGAATCCCTATTTCGCTTTGCTTGGTCTTCCTGCTCGTCGCCCGACGCCTTGGACTGCCCGTCGAACCCGTCGGTCTGCCTGGGCGCTTCATGGTGGGTGTCTTCCGCGGCCGAGAGCCTCTTTACATCGATTGCTACGAGGGCGGAGCCTTTCGCACCCGTGCCGAGATTCAACTCCTGCTGCGCGACAACCAACTGCCGGCCGATGAGGCCTTTCTGCAAGCAGTCTCCAGCCACCAAACCTTGGCCCGCTGCTGTCGCAATTTGGTTTCTCAATGCGAAGCCCAAGGAGACGATCGCAGCAGCCGTCTTTTCCTAAGCTTCGTCCACGCCTTGGAAAAAATCGATGAGCGTGCCTGAAACCTGGACCCTGGCGCTTCTTCGCGAGGCTGAATTTAAAGGCCCCCAACTTGGCGTCTTAGGCGACCCGATCGCCCATTCACTCAGCCCAGCCATGCACAACGCGGCCATCGCCGCACTGGTGCCCACTCACCCCGGCTTAGCAGGGCTCCATTACCACCGCCTGCACATCACCGCCGCCGAGCTTCCTCTCGCCCTGCCCTTGCTGCGCCACAAGGGCTTCATTGGCCTCAACCTTACGATACCGCACAAGATTCAAGCCCTTGAGCTCGTCACGCAACTATCCCCTGAAGCCCGCCAGGCCGCATCGGTGAATACGCTGATCGCCGATGGTGCAGGATGGGCCGGTCATACGACCGACGGGCCCGGCTTCATTGCAGCATTGCGGGAAAATTCTGGTAATAGCGTCCAAGGCCGCGACGTCATCCTGTTGGGTGCTGGCGGCGCCGCCCGGGCCGTCGCCGCCGCCTGTCTGACGGAGCATTGTCGATCGCTGAAGATTTATAATCGCGACGGCGCGCGCGCGCAAGCGCTTGCGGAGGCACTCCATGACCCCCGCGTCGCTGCCCAAGAAATGTCTGGGGTTGGCCCGCTTCCGCCCGACGCGGTCATTATCAATTGCACGATGCTCGGATTGAAGACTTCGGACCCCTCGCCCCTGCCGGCCGCATTCCTGCAGCGAGGTCAGTTTATCTTTGATACGACTTACGGCTCCAGCCCGGCGCAACTGATCCGCGACGCCCAAGCCAAGGGCATTTCGCATTGCGACGGCCGTGCCATGTTGCGCTGGCAAGGCGCCCTCGCTTTCCAGCTATGGACCGGTACGCTTCCTCCTGCCGCGCCCATGCGCCAAGCCCTCGGCGAACTTGCTCACTAATCCCCCATGCCGTTTCTTACCGCCCTCCAAAGCTTCACCTTGCTGCACCCCGCGCTCACGATTGTATTTGTCGGCATCTTCGGCGCCTGCATCGGCAGCTTTTTAAACGTCTGCATCCACCGCATGCCCAAAGGTGAATCTATCATCACGCCGGGCTCGCGCTGCGCCTGCGGCAAGCCGATTCCCTTCTGGCTCAACCTTCCGCTGGTAGGCTGGCTGTCACTTCGCGGCCAGGCACGCTGTTGCGGCATCCCGATTTCTGTCCGTTATCCCCTGGTCGAACTGATCACCGCCTTACTTTTCATCGCGTCTTGGATAATGCTTCCGGGCCCGAAAGCGGCCCTCGCCTGCGTCTTTCTCCCTCTTCTCATCTTACTCGCGGGCTGCGACCTTGATGACATGATGGTACCCGACGCCCCTAACTTCGCGCTGGTCGGAACGGGAATCATCTTTTCCATGCTCGCGCCCTCGTTGCATAACGAGACCGGACACCCGATTGAAGTCATCAACCGCATCCATGCCCTCGGCGACAGCCTGATCGGCGTGGCAGCGGGCACTGCCTTGGTCTGGTGGATCCGCACCATCGGCACCGTCCTGGCTGGCCGAGAAGCGATGGGTGAAGCCGACATTATTCTCTGCGCAGGGATTGGCGCTTATTGCGGCTGGCAAGGTGCCTTATTTTGCCTCTTCGGGGGGTCGGTAATCGGCGTTATCACCGCCCTTCCTGCCCTAATTTCAGCAAAAATCAGGGGTTCAGAATATGAAGGCGTCGTTCCTTTCGTGCCCAGCATGGCGGCCGCCGGGGCGATTTGGTTCTTCCGCGGCCCCGAACTGCTCCTCGCTTGGCATAACTGGGTGGCATCGTGAATCGTTCTGGCTTGTCAGCGCCCGTCCCCAGCTCAATCCTCAACCTACCCCTCTCACTATGAAGCCGCTCGCACTAGCCACCTTCCTCGCCGCCGGACTCGTCGGCTGCACTAATTACGATACGCCTAACCATGGCCGGAATGTCGCCCATGAGCCGATGCACAATTTCCTCGGAATCATCAAAGTAGAGCCAGGCAGCTACGCCAACAACGAGAAGTCTATCGTCCCACTGCGCACCAAGGAACTTTACGGTCGTCGGGCCGATTCAGGTGACCGGATCACCCTCCTCTGGGGTGCCGTGACCCTCACCGACTACTAAGGCTGGAAGTAGCCCTTGCAGAAGCCCCGGAAACGGGGCTTCTTCGTTTGTAGGAAAGATGAGTGTCTCCGGAAAAAATATCGCCCGACATCTTCGGTCTGCCGCGATCGACCAGCCGGATACCCTTGCGACCCTCTCACCGCTCTCCGTCAGCCGGTCAGGTGAAGTCGCCCATCAACGCTCGACCTTTCGTGAACTTGACCGCGAGAGCGATGCTGCCGCCCGGCTCTTTCAAGCCGCCGGAATATCCCAAGGCACCCGCACGCTCCTCGCCGTGAAACCCGGGCACGATCTGATTGTCGGGATGTTCGGCCTAATCAAACTCGGCGCCGTCCCGGTGGCTATCGATCCAGGCATGGGCTGGTCGGCTTACTTGAAATGCGTGCAGCATTCTCAACCCGCCGCCTGGGTCGGTATCAGGCAGGCAACCCTTCTTAGCCGCCTACCCCTCGGCGCTTTCGCTTCCATCAGAAATCGCATCACGATTGGTACGGCCTATTGGAAAAAAAATATCAGCCGGCAGATGTCCGCTGAAGCCTTGCCTATGAGCAAAGTCCAAGCCGACGACCTGGCCGCCATTCTTTTTACGTCGGGCTCAACGGGCGCGCCCAAAGGCGTGCGCTACACCCACGGTATGTTCGAGGCGCAAATCCGACTGATCAGGGAAACCTACGGCATCCAACCGGGCGAAGTAGACATGCCGATGCTTCCGCTCTTCGCTTTATTCAATCCAGCGCTGGGCATGACGACCGTGACACCCTTGCTCGACCCGGCACGACCAGCCTCCGCCGACGCTGCCCCCATCGTCTCCGCACTTGTCGCCGAAAAGGTGACCAACTCCTTTGGATCTCCAGCCATCTGGTCACGCATCGCCGAACACTGTCAACGTGCAGAGATAAAATTACCTTCGCTTCGCCGATTACTCATCGCCGGAGCCCCCGTCCCAGACGGCCTGCTGGAACGCCTACGCATCATCGCCCCGCAATGCAAAATCCACACCCCCTACGGAGCGACGGAATGTCTACCCGTCACAAGTATTGAGTCCGCCGAGCTGCTTGGTCCGCTTCGTCAACAAACCTTAAGCGGACAAGGCACCTGCGTCGGGCGGCCCGTGGCCGGGGTTGAAATCCGCATCATCCGTGAAACCGAAAGGGCTTTAGATCATATCGCCCAAGCCGAAATGTGTGCCCCAGGTGAAGTGGGTGAGATCATCGCCACCGGCCCAAGCGTCACACAAGAATATGACCATCTTCCAGAGGCGACCCGTCTCGCCAAGATTCGCGAGGGCGATCGCCTCTGGCACCGCATGGGCGACCTCGGCTCGCTCGATGTCGAGGGGCGCTTATTTTTCCTCGGCCGGAAAGTCGAAAAAGTCCGAACCGCCGACGGTGACCTGCCGACGGAATCGCTCGAGCCCGCCTTCCGCCAACATCCGCAGGTCTTCCGCTGCGCGCTCATCGGCCTCGGCGAAGCCCCACATCAAACGCCTGCCCTGGTAGTCGAACCTCGGGCTGGGCATTTCCCTGAGACCGAAGCCGCGTGTACGGTCTTCATCGCTGAACTACGCGACCTCGCCCGCATCAATCCACAGGCCGATTGCGTGAAGCACATCGTCTTCCAGCGTGCCCTGCCCGTCGACGTCCGTCACAACGCCAAGATTCACCGTCTCCAGTTGGCCAATCAATGGACCGCCCGCCTCGCCCGATGAAATCGCCCCTCGTCCTCATCACCGGCGGTGCTGGCTTCCTCGGCCAGGCCGTCGTCCGACGCTGCCTCGCCCGTGGCTACCGCGTCCGCGTGCTGGGCCGCACGCCGATGACTGGCGAACTAGCTGAACAGGTGGACTTCATCCGCGGCGACATCGCCGATTGCGCGACGGTCGATCGCGCCGTCAAGGATTGCGACTACGTTTTCCACGTGGCGGCGAAAGCCGGCGTCTGGGGCCCTTGGGAAGAATACCTGCGCATCAACATCGACGGTACTTCGAACGTCGTCGAAGCCTGTCAGGCCCACGGCGTCCGCGCGCTGGTCCATACGAGCACACCCAGCGTGGTCTTCAACGGCGAATCCTTTCGCGGTGCGGACGAATCTCTGCCCTACGGCGACAACTGGCTCTGCGCCTATGCCGAAACCAAAGCCCGGGCCGAAGTCATCGCCCTTTCGGCCGCTTCCTCATCCCTTAAAACCTGCGCGCTACGGCCGCACCTGATCTGGGGTCCAGGCGACAATCACCTCTTCCCTCGTATTCTCGAACGCGTGCGGGCCGGACGACTCCGCATCGTCGGTGACGGCGAGAACCGCGTTGATGTCACGCACGTCGACACCGCTGCCGATGCGCACCTCGGCGCGCTCGATGCGCTCCTCGCGGGGCGCGCCAATGGTAAGGCATACTTTCTCTCGCAGGGCGAACCGGTGAAGCTGTGGGAGTTTATCAACCGCCTGCTCGTCGGCGCCGGCGAGAAGCCCGTCACCCGTCGCATCAGCCAACGATCGGCCTACTGGCTCGGTGCCCTGCTCGAAGGCGTCTGGACGCTCTTCCGCCGCAAGGGCGAACCACCCATGACCCGCTTCGTCGCCGTCGAACTCGCCAAGGACCATTGGTTCGACGTCTCCGCCGCCCGCCGCGACCTCGGCCTCAAGCCCGCCGTCGAAACCTGGGCTGAGCTGGACCGCCTCGCGGCGACGCTGCGGACGAAGTAACGCGCACGCTTGCCCCCACGCGCTTTCGCCCCATCCCTTTTCCCATGCCCGCCGACGGACTCCAGCCTGATAAGACTTTCCACGTGACCATCCGGACCTGGTTCGACCAGACCGACGGTCTCGGCATCCTCCACCACTCGCACTATGTGCTTATGATGGAACGTGCGCAGAAGGTGATGTTTATCGCTTTGATGGGCAAAGATACTATCGACCCCGCCGTGGCACCCGATGTCTACGTAGTGGTCCGCGATATCGACTTGCACTACCTCGTCGCCATCCGCCCAGAGTGCGACGTGAAACTGATTCTCAGCGTCCGGAAAGTCCGCGCGGCCGGTCTGATCGTGGATGTCGAGTTCCGGAGCCCGGATCACGCCATCCTTTACGCCAAGGCCTCACGCACGATTTGTCGCATGGATGGCACGTCGCATCAGCCCTCCGCTTGGAGCGACGAGTTTCGCGCGAAGCATGAGGCTTTGATCAGAGCGTAAGAGTGCTGAGTCGAGTTCAGGTGACTGAGACCGGAATCGACTCAGCCCTCTACCCTGCCCGTAGCGCAGCACATATCCCACACGTCTTGCCGTCGCAGCCGCGAGCCGTGCAATGCTCTCGTCCGTAAAAGATGATGCGAAGGTGAAGTTTGTTCCAACTGTCCTCGGGGAACAGGCGCTTGAGGTCTTTCTCGACCTGCTCGACGGATTTCCCAGGACTCAGTTTCCAGCGCTTCGCCAGCCGATGAATATGCGTGTCCACCGGGAAGGCGGGGACCCCGAAGGCTTGGGCCATGACGACCGAGGCGGTCTTGTGGCCGACGCCGGGAAGCTCCTCGAGCTCGTCGAAAGTGCGCGGCACCACGCCGCCATGCTTGGCCATGAGCATCTTGCCTAAACCGACGAGGGCCTTAGATTTCTGCGGAGCGAGCCCGAGCTGCCGGATGAGCGTCAACACCCGCGCCTCGGTCATGGCCGCCATCTTGGCTGGCGTACCCGCCTCGGCAAAGAGCGCCGGGGTGATTTCATTAACCTTCTTGTCCGTACACTGGGCCGAAAGCACCACTGCCACCAGCAGCGTGAAGGCGTCCGTATGATCCAAGGGAATGGGCGTCGCCGGGTAGAGCTTCGCGAGCTCCTTCCCGACGTAATCGGCACGTTCCTGCTTGGTCATGGCCCGACGATGGGAGGCGCCCTGCGGATGGCAACGCGCCACGGGCCTATGACTTATTCACAAGCCTTCGAATGGGTTGCCAAACCTTATGCCGAAACCGTGATTCTCTAATACCCCCACCCTCGCTTGGTGGGCGATTGCGAGACCCGTTTCCTCCTTCAAAACCATTCCTACTTCCATGGCTCAACTGCCCTACGATCCGTCCAAAATCACCCGCGAACTCGCCCGCCATTACATCGCGGCGACCGAGGGAGACATCCGTGCGATGTTCGCC
>CAINMU010000066.1 GCA_903850885.1 uncultured Opitutia bacterium
CGCACCGACGAGTTCGCCGTCCACTAAAGTGAAGTTCTGCGAAAGGTGGTGGCCTTCCCAGCGCCAGCCCCAGGTGCCTTTGGCATCGGGCTTGCCGAAGACGGAGACGAAATAGTTTTCGGCATCACGCTTGTTGGCACCTTTACCTTCTTCGATGATCGAGAGGAGGTGTTCGCTGGCCATGATCGATTCGGCCTTCATGTGTCCGCGTTGACTGAGGGTGATGGAAAGCAAGGCTTGGGCGAAATGGCGTTGGCCGGGGTTCATTTCCTTGAGCGGCAGACCCTTGCGTACGGCAGGAACGAAGATCCAGTGGGTGCGTTCTTCGTTTTCAAAAGCGAAGGTGGCTTTGGCGCGCTGGGCGTCGTCGAGCGAACCGAGGAAGGCGTTGGCGGCCTTGGAGAGTTCTTCGCCAGTGCCATGGGCAAATACCGAGGGGAGGCTGAGCGTTAGGGTGAGTAACGCACAGAGGAGACGGGTGAGGGAACGCATAGGGGTGTCAGGTAAGGACAAGGGTGTAAGGGAAGGGTTCCCTGAGAGCCAGAAAGGAATGGCGGCGAAGCCGCCCCGAGAGGGCATGTGGGCACGATTATGGGGTAGGGCTGACCACCCCTGGTCAGCCGTGTCTCGTGGTAGGGACGACTCTCCGAGTCGTCCGGAGAGCTTCTCGTGACGGCGGGCTCGGAGAGCCCGCCCTACCCGATGCAGAGAGCACGGTTGAGCGAGGGCGCTCAACCCTACCCAAGGCAATATAAACTAGCCCCGCGCCGAGCGCTTCGTCTCAGGCGCTCTCCGCCTCGCTGAGCTTTTGTGCGGCTTGTTCCCACTGGGCAGTCGTGGCGTGCAGGGCGTTGATGGTATCTCGAAGGCGGGCGTTCAGCTGCTGCACATTGACCCCCTGCGTATAGGTCGCGGGGTCGGCCAATTCAGCGGTGATCTGCGTCTGCTTAGCTTCAAGTTCTGTCACCGTCTGTTCCAATTTGGTGACTTCGGCTTTCATCTTACGAATGTCGGACGATGAAGGTTTGACGACGGCTTTGGGTTTATCTGCCTTCGGGGTCTCGAGTTGCTTCGGTCGGGCATCGGTAAAGCCAGCGGTGAGCGCAGCGCGTTCGTTCCCAGACTTTGATTTTTCAAGGTAGTAAGCGTAATCGCCAGCGTACTGGGTCAGGCGACCGGAATGCACATGCAGCACGGTCTTGGCGATTTCGCGGATGAAGTGCACGTCGTGGCTGACGAAGTAAAGCGTGCCTTCATAGGTCTTGAGGGCGGCGATGAGCGCATCGATTGACATGATATCGAGGTGCGTGGTCGGCTCATCCATCAGCAGAAAGTTCGGCGGATTGATCATCAACTTCACGAGGGCGAGGCGAGATTTCTCTCCACCTGAAAGGACCGAGACGCGCTTGTTGACGTCATCCTTGCGGAAGAGGAAGGTGCCGAGCATGCCGCGGGCTTGCTGCTCGGTGAGGCCGTTCTCGGTCGTGCGCAGTTCCATGACGTTTTCGAGGACGGTTAGCTTTGGGTTGAGGTTGTCGACGCGGTTCTGGGCGAAGTAGCCGGTGATGACATTGCCACCGACTTCGCGGACGCCGCCGTTGATCGGGATGACGCCGGCGAGGATTTTAAGGAGGGTCGATTTGCCGGCGCCGTTGGGGCCAACGAGCACCGTGCGCTGACCGCGTTCGCATTCGAAGTTGAGGTCCTGGTAGACCACATGCTCGCCATAGGATTGCTCGACGTGGGCCATTTTTATCACTTTCAGGCCAGAGCGCGGAGGCTGCGGGAAGCGGAACTGAATCTTCTTTAGGTCGTCCTCGGGTTCGTCGATAGCGGCTTCTTCGAGGCGGGCGATTTGTTTCTCTTTCGATTTGGCGCGCGAAGCCATCGATGATTTGGCGCCGAAGCGATCGACGAAAGTCTGTAAGTGCGCGATTTCTCGCTGCTGGCTTTTGAAGGCTGCTTGTTGCTGGGATTTGCGGGCTTCGCGCTCGACTAAGAAGTCGTCGTAGTTGCCGGTATATTCATGCAGACGTTGGCCGCGTAGTTCGATCATGCCGGTGCAGAGGGCGTTGAGGAAAGCGCGGTCGTGCGAGATGACAACCAGGCCTCCGGGATAGCGCATCAAGTAATCCTGGAACCAGAGCAAGGCCTCGAGGTCGAGGTGGTTGGTCGGTTCGTCGAGCAACAGCAAGGTTGGCTCGCTGACGAGTAAGCGGGCCAGGTGCGCACGCATGACCCAGCCACCTGAAAAAGTCTTGGCTAATTTATCGTGGTCGTCTTCGCGAAACCCGAGGCCGGCGAGGATTTTCTTGGCACGCGGTTCGAGGGTGTAGTCGATATCCCAATCGTCATCGTTCTCGGGTTCGAGTTTGCCGCCGCTCGTCGCGATCTGCAGAATCGACTCATCGCCGACCGGCGCGCTTTCTTGCGGAAGAAAGCCGAAGTTCGCACCGCGCTCCCATTCGATCAGGCCTGCGTCGGGCTGGTCCTTACTGAGGATGATATTGAAAAGGGTGGATTTGCCGGCGCCATTGGCGCCAACGAGGCCGAGCCGATCCGTCCGCGCAATGTTCAACGAAACGTCCGCAAACAAGGTGCGGGCGCCGTAGGACTTAGAAACGTTGGCAATGGTCAGCATCGAAAGGGCGATAAAGGGCAGGCGGACGCAGAGGTCAATGAGGTTAGGGGTGGGGGGTAGGGATAGGGGTAGGGGTAGGCCGCCGCCGTATCTCGGGGGTAGGGACGGTTCTCCGAGCCGTCCGTTCGCCGGGCGTTATGCGCAAGCAAATCGGTTCAACGGCGGGCTCGGAGAGCCCGCCCTACCTAAGGCAATGAAACCCACCCCTATCCCCACCCCTACCCCTGTGGAGTTGAGACGGGCTTCGCCCGCCTCAACTCCACTTGAGCTTACTCCGCAGGATGTCGAAATGGGTCAAGGACTTAGGACGAAGTAGATTAAGTTGAACTTTGGCGGTCCGAATCACGATGGGAAGTCTGCCTTGAGCCTCAAGGGTTTCGCGGCCATCGACCGATAGGCCGAGTTGGGCGCCATCTTCGCTGCGGACTTCCAGTTCGGTCTCACCATCGAAGATCACCGATCGATTGGAAAGCGTATGCGGACAGATCGGCGTCAAGACGATGACAGAGGCGGCGGGGTCTACCAACGGACCACCCGCCGCAAGGTTATAAGCGGAAGTGCCCGTGGGTGTGGCCAAGATCAGGCCGTCGGCTCGGTATTCGTTCACCCGCGACCCATCGGCAAAGACGGAGAATCGGCCCATACGGAAGACGTCGCGGGTTTTGATGACGAGGTCGTTGAGCGCGAGGGCGAAGGACTGGTCGGCGAAACGAATTTCGAGTAAGGCACGTTTTTCTAAGCGGAAGTCTCCAGCGAGAATTGAATGTAAAGAGGCACCGACATCTTCGCTGGGGTAGGCGGCCAGGAAGCCGAGCTTCCCACGATTGATGCCAAAAAGAGGAACACCTTCCAGTGCCGCCGCTTCGGCGACGCCCAGAAACGTCCCATCGCCACCGACGACGCCGCACGCATCAGCGCCATGCAGGGCTTGGCGGCTCACCGGCCAGCCGTCGGCGATAGTAAGAGTGACTTTGGCTTTCTGGGCCGCTTCTTGGACGGCCTGTACGATGGCCTCGACACCGGGCTTGGTGCGATTGACGACGAGCGTGAGACGGCGGATGGCCATGAATGACGACTAGCCGGCACCGGCGAAAGGGCAAGGACAAGCGGGGGAGGTCAGCGTCGAAAAGCCTTATTTTTTGGCCTTTTCTGGCTTCGGTGTGAGGAAAGCCATTCGGGCGGCTGGGGGTGGGACAGCGCCCCTACCTGTTATTACACAACGCTGCCCAAGGCCTCAGCGACCTTGGAGACATCGGTGCCGCCGCCCATGGCGGCGTCGGGCTTGCCGCCACCCTTGCCGCCCAGCTTGCCACAAGCGTCGGTGACGATCTTACCGGCGGCCTTACCGGCCTTGACGGCCTCTGGACCGCAGTTGGCGACGAGAGAGACCTTGTCGCCGAAGACGGCGGCCAGGACGACGACGGCGGTAGGGCCGAGTTTGCCGGCCACCTTGGCGCCGAGGTCGCGGAGATCGTTGGACGTCTCGGCGCTGACCTGGGAGATGACGTACTTCAGTCCCGCGCGATCGCTCGCCTTAGAGGCAAGGGTATCGGCGAGCTGAGAGGATTCCTTGTCGCGGTAGACCTTGAGCTTCTTCTCGAGCGCGGAACTCTGCTCCATGATCTGCTCGAGTCGCTTGGCGAGGTCGGCGATGGGAGTGTTGGTCGACGAGGCGAGTGTCTTCAGTAGCTCGGCGTCGGCCCGGGCTCGTTCGTAGGCGGCTAAGCCGGCGACGGCTTCGATGCGGCGGACGCCCGCGGCGATGGCGTTTTCGCCGACGATGCGGAAGAGGCCGATCTCGCCCGTGTGGCGGACGTGGGTGCCGGCGCATAATTCCATCGACCAGCCGTTGAGCGAGGCGGCCTGACCTCCGACCAGCACGACGCGCACGGAGTCGCCGTATTTATCGCCGAAGAACTGCATGATGTCGGGGCGTCCTTTAACGGAAGCGTAGGCGACTTCGCTCCAACTGACGGCGTCGTTGGCGAGGATGCGTTCGTTAACTAAGCGTTCAATATCGATGAGTTGTCCGGGCGTGAGCGCCTGGCCATTAAAGTCGAAGGTAAGCTTCGTCGGGTCGACCGCAGAGCCTTTCTGAGAAGCCTCCTTGGAGACGACTTCGTGCAACGCCCAATGCAGGACGTGGGTCACCGTGTGGTGGCGTTGGATGGCGTCGCGACGGGCTTGGTCGACGGTGATTTCGATTTCCGCACCCGTTTCTGGGGTCTCTTCGCCTTCGACGAAGTGCAGCCAGGTCTGGCCGGATTTTTGGGTATCCACGACGCGCCATTGGCGTCCGCCTTGGGTGATGATGGCCGCATCGCCGACCTGTCCGCCCATCTCGGCGTAACAGGGAGACTTATCTAAGATGACCGCCGTGCGCTCCTTGATCTTGGCCACCTGGGCGACCTTGGCCTTGGTCTGCAACGACTCATAGCCGGTGAAGGCGGTCGGGTGTTCCGAGCCGATATCCGAAAGCGTGATGACTTCTTTTTTCTGCGCGGCGCGGGCGCGGGCGCGTTGCTCTTCCATGAGTTTTTCAAAGCCGGCGCCATCCACCGTGAGGCCGCGTTCGCGGGCCATG
Source organism: uncultured Opitutia bacterium (assembly GCA_903850885.1). Taxonomy (GTDB): domain Bacteria; phylum Verrucomicrobiota; class Verrucomicrobiia; order Opitutales; family UBA953; genus UBA953. The sequence goes on from CAINMU010000066.1 coordinate 5,226, forward strand.
AGTTGGGTCAGGTCGAGCGGGAAGCCTTGTTCGTCGTAGAGACGGAAGGCCAAGGCGCCGGAAATGGCGCCACCGACTGGGAGCTTAGCGGCTGCTTCTTCGAAGAGGGCGATACCTTTGTCGAGCGTGCGATTGAAGGATTCCTCTTCGAGGCGGATGACATCGGCGACAACCGTGCGTCGGCTCCGGATCTCAGGGAAGACGTCGCCCATGGTTTCCGCGAGCACGTCGACGAGCTTATGGAAGAAGCCGCCCCTGAGACCTAAGGTACGGCCGTAACGCACGGCGCGGCGCAGGATGCGACGCAAGACGTAGTTACGGTCAGAGTTGCCCGGCTGGATGCCGTCGGCGATGGCGAACGAAAGCGTGCGAATGTGGTCGGCGATGACGCGGAAGGCGATGTCGGCCTTTTCTTGTTCGCTGAGGAGGGTCGCCCCGATGGCGGGCAGCGTAGAGCCGTATTTCTTGCCCGAAAGTTCTTCCAGGCGGCGGAACAGCGGCGTGAAGACGTCGCTCTCGTAATTGGAAATGACGCCCGAGAAGTCCTTGAAGTTCTTTGTACACTGCATGATGCCGGCGACGCGTTCAAAACCCATACCCGTGTCGACGTGGCGGGCGGGGAGTGGGCTGAACGTGCCGTCGGGGTTGGCGTTGAATTGAATGAAGACGAGATTCCAGATCTCCATACACCGCGCATCGCTGCCGTTGACCAGCGTGCCCTTGGTGTCGCCTTCCGGCGTGAGGTCGACGTGCAGTTCGGTGCAAGGGCCGCAGGGGCCGGTCTCGCCCATCATCCAGAAATTATCTTTCTTATTTCCGTTCACGATGTGCACGGCGGGGTCGAGCCCGGCGGCGCGGAATTTCTCGGCCCACTTGTCCCAAGCTTCTTGGTCGAAGTCGGACGGATCCCCTTTGCTTTTATCGGGCGAGTAGACGGTGGCGTAGAGCCGGTGTTTGGGGAACTTCCAGACTTCGGTGATCAACTCCCAGGCGAAATCGATGGCTTCGGCTTTAAAGTAATCTCCGAAAGACCAATTACCCAACATTTCGAAGAACGTGTGGTGATAGGTGTCGAGACCGACATCTTCGAGGTCGTTATGCTTACCGCCGGCCCGGATGCATTTCTGGGTATCGGCGGCCCGGCCGGGGGTGTAGGGGCATTTCGTTTGGCCTAGGAAAGTGGGCACGAACTGATTCATTCCGGCGTTCGTAAAGAGCAGATTGGGCGAATCGGGCATCAGGCTCGAAGAGTTAACAATCGTGTGTTGTTTCGATTTGAAGAAATCGAGGAACGATTGGCGGACTTGGGCGGAGGTCATGAACGGTAAAGGTGAGACTATTTTTAAGCCTCCTTACGGGTAAAAGGGAAGGGTGGAATTGAGGGGGCAAGTGGGCACGGGGGCATGGAGACAAGGGGTTTCATGCCCTTGCCCGCGAGTCCCTTGCCTGCGTGTCCCCTCGCGGCTTCGCCGTGCTTACTTCCGGACGCGGGCCAAAATCCAACCTTCGAGCTCAGGCTCTGCGTAGGCTTTTTCCCAAGAGTTGTGACCGACTCCAGGGTAAACGGTAAACTTGACGTCGGCACCGTTCTTTTTGGCCGCTTCGATGGCCGCGAGATGACCTTCGATTTTCACGGAACCATCTTTGTCGCCGTGAAATCCCCAGATGGGCATGCCTTTGAGGGTTACGGTTTGGGCGGGATCGATGCCGCCGCAGACGGGGATGACGCCCGCAAATCGTTCGGGGTGCGCGCAAGCCCAGCCCCAGCTGCCGAAACCTCCGAGGCTGAGTCCGGTGATGATGACACGTTGGGTATCGATGCGATAGCGCTTCAAGGCATCGCTGAGCATGCCGTCAAGGTTCGCGATATTCCACTTCGTGTTCGCCGGACATTGCGGCGCGATGAGGATATAAGGCGTCGTGCCCCGTTGATCGAGTTCGTGGGGTAGGCCGTTTTTACGGACGCTATTGATTTCAGTACCGCGTTCGCCAGAGCCGTGCAGGAAGATTACCAGCGGCCACTTCTGGGTTGTTTCTTTTTCGTAAGTTTCCGGAAGGTAAAGAAGGTAGTGGAGGTTTTCGGGAGCGCCCGCTGGCCCGAAGGTTTCCGTCAACGGATGGAATTTGGTAACTGCAGGTTCAGCGGCCGAGGCGCCGAGCGTAAAGAGGGAGAGGAGAAAGAGGCGGAGCGGTCGCATGAGGTAGAGGGAGGTCGATGTGGCCTAAGAGTTATCTTTCAACGTCAGTTCGGCGTGCAGATTGAGCAAAGTGCCCATGGATTCAGCGTAGAATGAGGCAATGCGTTGGATAAGCTCGTCGTTATGCCATGAGACAACGCCGGCTTTGAAGGTCAGGGTGGCTTCGCCTAAACCGTCGGGCAGGCGTTTGGAAATCTTCTGATTGAAGTGCAAAGGAAATTTGAAGCTCTTGGCGTAGCGTTCTTGTTCGATCACAAACGAGGAGATGGCCCCCAACTCCGTCTGCCCGTTAAAACTAAGCCAGACCTTGGCTTCGCCCGGAACGTCGCCTTCCCGAGGTTGATAAAAGGCGCGTAACTTAGCCGTGGAATCCTTTACTTTGATCCGGGCGTTGAAGTCATCGACGGCGGTCAGGCGCGCCGAAGGATAGATTGTTTTGAGTCGGGCGATAACGGCCTGCCATAGCGCGGGTGTCATGGCATTGACTTTGCCTATCTGACCTCCGCTGGCAAGCGGTTGGCCTGTCATAAGGTCGGTTGTGAATAAAAATAAAAAGGGCGTGCCCCGATGCACGCCCTTGGCAGAAAAGGTTGCCGGAAGCTTACTTCTTCTTTTTCGCTGGTACGTCCTTCTTGGCTTCGGCCAGGGGATGCTCTTTCAAGATTTCTTCCACGCTATACATCGCGTTATTTTTGGCGGCGATGGCGGCCCGGATCTTCTTGACCTGCGCAGGCTGGACGGGGGGTTGGTCGTTTCCGAAGGACTGTCGGACATACGTGATGACTCCGGCTACTTCCTCATCCTTGAGCAGCTGACCCAAGCCGGTCATCACAGGCTGGCCGCTGGTGATATCGCCGTATTCTTTGCCATTTAGGCTCATTTTTCCATAAAGGCCATTAAGGACCATCTTGATCACGCGGTCGGGATCGCCTTGGAGCCACGGGCTGATTGGGTAACCGGTTTCTCGGGCGAGAGGAGGGTAGGCGCCGCGGGCGGGCTTTCCTTTTTCGGTCGGCATTTCCGCACCTTTGCCGTCGGCCTGGTGACAGGTGATGCAGTGGGCTTCGCGGAAATAGACTTCCTTGCCTAAATCATAGAGCTTCTTGTCCGCTTTGGAGAGTTTCTTGTCCGTTGGTCCGTAAGAAGTCTCTTTCGGGTCGGAGAATTGCTTGAGGTCGATGCCTTTGCCTTCGGGCAACGAGGCCAACTGCTTCATGGTTTCGCGGAGGCAGTAAGAAATCGTGGCATCTTTGTTGCCCTTGAGTGTCATCGCCGCGGCGATCGCCCGGGTGGCGTCTTTACCTGCGAAGAAGCTCAGGGTGCGGACGGCCTCCAGTTGAACGCGCGGGTGAGGGTCTTTGATGGCGGCCTCGACGTAGCTGATGGCATCGGGGATGCGGTCTTTCTGGTAGCAGATGACGCGGACGGCTTGGGCGCGTGCTTGATGCGCGGGTGAGGCGAGGACGGTCTTGATCAGGTCAAGATTCACCGCGTTATGCCATTGATGGACCCAGAGACCTTCGAGGATATGGTGGGCGTCTTCGAGTTTCTTGGGGTCGAACTGTTTCAGCCACTTTTGGGTCGCGGCAATGACCTGAGCGCTGTCGTGCTTATGGAGCTCGATTTTGGCGCGTTGGCGGACGTTGTCTTCGTGTTCGGTCAGGAGCGCGAGAAGGTTCTCGATGGACTCGCCGTCGATCTTCTTGGGGGTGAGCAAGGGACGACCCGGGAAGGTGATGCGGTAAAGGCGGCCATGTTGGTGGTCGCGATTAGGGTCACGTAAGTGGTGTTGCAGGTGCCCGATGAGCATCTGGGACCAGTCCATGACGTAGAGCGAACCATCCGGGGCCACGGCAACGCCGGAAGGGCGGAAGTTCGGGGTCTTGGTGAGGTCGGTGCTGATGAGATTAGGCTCCAGCGTCTCGCCTTTGATGCCGGCGCCTTCTTCCGTGATTTTCGCGCGGAAGATACCCTGGATGGTGATCACGTTCGTGTTCAGGAACGTGCCTTGCCAATCGTCAGGGAAGTGGCCGCTGCTGAGGATCGCGGTGCCAGGGCAGGGTCGGGAGGGGCGTTTCCAGAATTCGGTGTATTTCGGATGAGCTCCCGAATCGAGGTGACCGGAGAAGCCAGGTCCGAAGTAATTCGCATTACCGGTAGCGTCCGTGATGATGTCGTTACCCCAATAATCAAAGACGCGGCCGTGCGGATTAGCGAAGCCGTAAGGAACGTGACGGTAGAATTTACTGGTCTGAGGCTCGAAACGATAGATGCCGCCGTTGGTGTTGCGGATCGGGCCGTTGAAGGTCTCGACTTGGGTACGGTGGAAGACGCCGTCGGAGAAATACATCGCACCTCCTGGTTCATAGCAGATGGAGTTCGTCTCGTGGTGCGAATCCGCCGCATCCATACCGGTGAGCAGGCGCTCGCGGGTGTCGGCCTTCTCCATTTTTCCGGAGGAATCGCGGACGAACCAGATGTCAGGCGATTGAATCAGGATGACACCGTCTTTGTAGAACTGGAACCCCGTCGGGCAATTCAGGCCGTCGAGGAAGACGTGAGAGCGAGCGACTTTGCCGGTCTTAGGGTCGAGGTCGAGGACGAGCAGTTTATCAAAATCCTTAGTGGTCGGAGAGGTTTCGGGGTAGTTCGGCCAGGCGGCGATCCAAAGGCGTCCTTTGGTGTCGAAGTTCATCTGGACCGGATTGATCAGTTCAGGAATGGTCGTCTCGTCGGCGATGAATTCGATTTTGCAACCTTCGGGGACCATCAGGTGGTCGGTGGCGGCGGAGCCAGCGAGATATGGGATGGGCTCTTTGCGGTTGGGCGGGACGGCGACGGGCCCATTCAGATTGTCGTCGGCAACTTCGAGTGACTTGCCCTGGGCGGCGGCCCAGACGGCCTGGTCGCGATTGGCGGTCTTGATATCGCGGTTGGCGAGTTCAGCGCCAAGGACGGTCGCATTATCGACGCCCTCATATTTGATCCGGGAGCGGCCGCCGTAGATATTGAACTGGTCGACGGTACGGTAGCGGTGGTGCCACTGGGTATTTTTTTCGAGCACGGCGGCCAAGGTGGCGGCGTTGGTGGTCGGCACGTTCTTTCCGAAAACAGCGGCAAACTGAACTGGGGCGAGGGCTTTATCGCCTTCGGCCGTAAGGTGGATACCGTTGATGGTGAGCCGTTGGGCGGCGCTGGCGTAAAGTTTTTGGGATGCGTCGAACAGATTGACGAATTGGACGCCATTGGCTTTGGCGATTTCGGCCATGGCCGCCGTATAAAGCGCCAAGTTCTTATTATTTGAGGCCGCGAGGGTGGACTCAAAGTTGGCCGACTTCATGTCTTCATGGGCGATTGGAGAGAAAAGCACGATGCGGGGCTTACCTTTGCCGAAATCAGCGGCGAGGGTGACTTTGAGGAACTTATCGAGGTTGGATTTGAATTCAGGCAGGGCCGCTTCGCCGCCGAAGGATTCATTAAAGCCCCAGTAAGCGAAGATCACGCTGGCGTGGAAATGGGCGCCAGCATGGTAGGTTACATCTGATTTGCCCACCTTCTCGGTCTTATCTCCCGGCACCATGTTCAGGAAATAATCCAAAGTGGGAACTTCGTCGGAGCGGTGGGGCTTGGCCGCGGACTTGTCGCTGGCCAGTCCGAGGCTGGTATTTACTTCGTCGCCGGAGAATCCGAAATTACGAATTACCAGCTGATGGTCGGGGAAGCTTTGGTGGATCAGGGTTTCGAAGTTGCCTTGGTGTTGCTGGCGATCCGCCAGCCCACCGCCGATGATGGCGATGTTGTCGCCTTTCTGCAGGGTGAGGCTTTGGGCCGACACCGACGCGATGCCGGTTATTGTCAGGAGGAGGGCGAGAAGCTTGCGCATAGGATTCTGGTTTTGGTAAAATAGGGGACCAAGCCCAGGGTGATGGGCTAAGGAGGGGGAAGGGAAAACCTGCCTTTCTTTCAACAATCTGCCAAGGGGAATGTTCCCTACTGGGCCTGCAAATGAGCGTCAAAGTCGCTCATTTGCAGGCCCAGAGGGACAGGGATAGGGATAGGGGCAGTTCGATTCCATCAGGTTGGGGGTAGCGCCTCATACTGCCCTAGGGGTCTTGGGGTGGGCTGAGTTCCCTCGCGCAACCGTGCATCGAGGTAGGGACGTGATCACCATCGCGTCCTCCCCTTAGACTAAATCAACTTTCAACTTAGGACAGCACGTGGTGCTGTCCCTACCTTAAGACGCGGCTGACCAAGGGTGGTTAGCCCTACCTCGAGACAAAAGGTTTTCAAGCAAGGGAAACCGGAGACCGGATCATTGGCTGGGGCTATTGATGCCCGCAGCAAACTTTCCGGTCTCCCTTTTGCTCGTTGGCATTTCCTATTCGCCAACCGCTATCCGCTAACCGCCCATACCATTATGTCCTTACTTACTTCCCAATCGCCGAGTTAAGCGACTTCACGACGGCCTTGCCGAGTACGGCATAGCCATCGGCGTTATAATGGACGTCGTGGGGGTTTTGAAGTTTGGCGATGTCCGGCGCGACGGCGGCGTTGAGATCGTCGATCGTCACGTCGTTTTCCTTCATCACCTTAAGGGCGATATTATTATAAACGGCGACATCACCGAAAGTGCGCGGCGGCGTGAGGGTGCCTTCGGGCACGGGAGTGGTCGTACCGAAGATCAGTTTCGCGCCCGTCTTTTTCATTTCAGCGACGAGGGTACGGAGATTTTTTTCGTATTCTTCTGGCTCCACCTGGCGCTTACCATCTTCCATGTGGCGCAGGTCATGCAGGCCGAAATTAAAATGGATGATGTCCCATTTGCCGGTGCCGAGCCATTTGGTGAGGCTGGCCGTACCGTTCTTGGTGGGGCCGCCGTTGGTCGGGATGCGGTGGATATTGGCTTTGCCTTCCATTTCTTTGCGAACGTTTAGGGTGTAGCCGATTGAGATGGAGTCGCCGATGAGCAGGACGCGCGGCAGGCCGGCGACATCTGTTATCTCAGCCATCGCGGGGTTGGGCGCTTTAGCTTTGGCTTTTACGGCGACCTTAGTCGCGGCTTTAGGAGGCGCGTCGGCGGCGGATAGGTTTAAGGAGGCGAAGGCAAGTAAGGCGGTGAGCAGGATCTTCATGGGGGTGGGCTGACGATGGGGGAGAGTTGAGCCCAAGCAAGCACTTCAAAAACAGCGGCTTCTGTCCAAGGGTGGTCAGCTATGCCGGGATGAGGGAAGGCTGACTCATGTCTTAAGGTAGGGGCAGCACCGCGTGCTGCCCTCCTCATCGGGTAGGGTTGAGCGCCCTCGCTCAACCGCGGCGGCTGCCTTGGGTAGGGCGGGCTCTCCGAGCCCGCCGTCACGCAATGACGAGCGGACGGCTCGGAGAGCCGTCCCTACCGCAGTTAATCGAGATGATTCCGGTCTCCC
>CAINMU010000067.1 GCA_903850885.1 uncultured Opitutia bacterium
CCCCTGGATCGCCGCCGTCCTGCAGTGCGCGGTAAATCTAGGCATTCTTTTCGCGATTTTTTCCGTCGAAGTCCTGAAGCTTTTTCCAGGCTTCGAGTCGCGTTGGGTTTTTCTTATCGGGGTCCTGCCGGCGTTCGTGACTCTCTGGATTCGTAAGGCCGTACCCGAGACGGAGGAATGGACCCAGGCCCAGCAAGGCCGCCAGCCTCCGCCGATGTCCGACTTGTTTGCCCCAGGTATCCGCCGTACGACCCTGATTGCGATGACGCTCTGCGCGATTTCGCTGACGGGTCATTGGACGTTCATGTTCTGGCAGCAGGCTTTCATTAAGACTCACCCGGGGGTTTCCGGGTCCGCCCAGGCCCACGTGACTTCAGTGGCCTTGTTCTGCGTTATCTTCGCCTCGATTTTTGGTAATTTTGCGTCGGGCTATTGCGCCCAGCGTTTTGGTTATAAGCGGACCATTGCGGGATTTTTCGCGGCCTATTTTATCTTCATGTTCGCGGCTTTCGTGATGCCCTGGAGCCTATCGTTCACTTACGTACTCTTTGCGGCGGTTGGCTTTACGCAGGGTGTCTTTGGTTTGTTCACGATGGTTTTACCACCTCTGTTTCCGACGTTACTTCGTACCACCGGAGCGGGCTTTTGTTATAATATCGGGCGAGTTTTCGCCGCGGCGGGGACCGTTTTTTTCGGGCTCTTCGCTAAGGTCGGAGACTTTAGCCAATGTCTCTTCTACGCATCTTTTCTTTTTATTCCGGCAGCGATTCTGGCCTTGTGGTTGCCTACGGAAGAAGCGATCGAAACTCCCCGATAGCGCTTTCTTAGGTATTGTCGATTCGCGCATCCTAAGCCATTAATCCGGTCGTGAAGTTGAAAGATAAGCTTATCCTTTTCCTAAAAATTGAGGCGCTGACCCTGGTCATCGGTCTCAGTTTTATCCTCAGGCATGTGGCCTTGGGGGTGATTAAAGATAAGAAAGCGGCCCTGGTCGCTCAGCTTCCGATACCTTTTAAATCATCCGTTGCCGAGACCTTGAAGCGCCTGTCGGCCGTCATCGTTCACGACCAGTGGTTGTATCTTCTGCCTTTTTACGGGGCCTGCTTATTCGCCATCCGGAGCGATCTGGTTTCGCGCTCCCTGCGGGACGTTTTTCTGAAGTGGAGCCTGATTTTCTTCGTGATGGAATTCACGACCGAATGGACCAAATACGGTTGGGACACCGTTTCGGCCGATTTGCCGGTGCAGCTGGCGCGCTACCTTACCGGGGGTCTTATGGCCGCCGGGGTCTGGTGGCTGATGGAAAAATCCCCACGATTGAAAGAGCTCGGCCAAAAGCCGCTGGTCACGCGCCGTCGGACTCGACGGGCGGTCAAATAGGATTAAGCGCCGGCAATCACATTGAATTCCTGAGCGCTCACCGGCGTCACCGAGAGACGGTTGCCGGGTCGTAATATCAGCATCGTCCGTAAGGCTTTGTCCGTCCTGAGGTCTTCCAGGGTGAAGGGCTTTTTCAGGGTCTTGTGGAAACTGACTTCCACGCAGCTCCAGCGGGATTTCTCTTGGGAGGCTTTGGCATCGTAATAATCCGATTTTGCGTCGAATTGCGTCGGATCATCATAGGCTGCCTTGGAAATCTTGGCCACTCCGACGATGCCCGGTTCCTTGCAGTTGGAATGATAGAACAGGACTAGGTCGCCGACCTCGCATTGGCGGAGGAAATTACGGGCCTGATAATTTCGTACCCCCGTCCAAGGCTCACGGCCACGCCGGTGCAATTCTTCGAATGAGAATTCATCAGGTTCGGATTTCATCAACCAATGGCGCATGGGAAGCACGGTGTGAGTTGTTCGTCATATTTCAAGGCAGGGTTGAGGTCTTGCCCTTTGGTCAGCCCTCAATCTAATCGGGGCGATGCGTCTGTTGGATTCCCATTGTCACCCCGATTATGCCGTGAAGGCTGGTCGACTGGAGTCTTGGATGGGCGAGGCGCAGGCCGTCGGCGTGGAAGGCGTTGTGGCCATCGGGACCGACTTAAACGACTGGTCCGCATATCGCGACCTGGCACAGAAGCACCCACTTTTTTTCCGCCATACGGTGGGCCTTCATCCGTGTCATGTGACGGAGGGTTGGGAGGAGACCGTAGCGGCGATTGCACCCTATTTCGCCGATCGGACCACGCCGGCCGCTTTGGGCGAGATCGGCCTGGATTATTTTCGGTTACCCGCCGACGCAGCGGAGGCCGCCCAGCTTAAGCTTTGGCAGCAAGAGGCTTTCCGCCGTCAGCTAATGCTCGCTTATCAGTTCGGCTGTCCGGTCGTGATTCATTCGCGTCATGCTTTTCCCGATTGCGTGCGGCTGATCGACGAAAGCGGCATCGATTGGCGAAAGGTCGTCTTTCATTGTTTCGTCGAAGGGCCGGAGCAGGTTCGCCAAATCAATGCGCGCGGCGGCCGGGCTTCGTTCACCGGCATCATTACTTATCCTAAGTCCGTCGAGATCCGGGCCGCACTGCAGGCGCAAGGCTTGGCCCGCCTGATGTTGGAGACCGATGCCCCTTACTTGGCACCGCAATCTGTCCGCGGAAAAGAAAACGCCCCGGTAAATCTTCCCGAGATTTGTGCTCAAGCGGCGATGCTGCTCGGTTTACCCGCCGATGAGGTGGCCGAGGTTTCCACCCGTAATTCTAGGGTTTTCTTCGGTTTCTGAACTTTGATGCCATATCGTCACTCAGGTGACGCGCCTTTAACACACGTCTGCCTCATGATTGGCATCGATGTCACAAAGGGCGATACTTACCAATAAAAACGAGTTCAAGGCAGCCTTAGGGCCGCTACATTTAGCCGAGCCTCTGCTTGATACGTTTTTCAAAGTCCGCGCGTTTGACGATTTCCTTGCTCGCATCCACGCGGCCGGCCGGCCGGATTTTTTTACTTCGGCCTTAGAGCAATCGGGGGTTTCCAGTTCGTGGAAAGATACCTGTCTCGCTCGTATTCCGCGCACGGGGCCATTGGTGGTGACGGCTAATCATCCGCACGGCCTGGCAGATGGGTTGGTGGCGATGGATTTTATCCTACGTGCCCGGCCGGATGCTTTGGTGGTGGGGAACCGTTGGTTAAGCCAGATCCCTGGGATTCGCCCATGGCTCATCGAGGTCAACCCTTTCAAGACCGGAGAGGAAGACACGGGCAACATGACCGGGGTGCGCCGTATCATGTCGCACCTGAAGGCCGGCGGATGTATTGTCACTTTCCCTGCGGGTGAAGTTTCCAGTCTGAAGTTAAAAGCTCGTCGCGTGGAAGACTCCGTCTGGTCGCCGCAGGTCATCCGGTTGGCCCGTAAGGTCGGCGCTTCCGTTTTACCGCTGCATATCGAGGGCAAGAATTCTACCTTATTTCAAAGCGCGGGCCTCATTCACCCGCGACTGCGTACCGCGTTACTCTTGCGGGAATTTTTCCGCCATCGCGGTAAGGTCATCCGGCTGCGCGTCGCAAATCCAGTGATGCCGGCTCAATTGCAGGATCATCCTGACGATGAGGAGGCCACCAGTTTTCTCCGGCTGCGTTGTGAATTGCTTCCAGCGCGCGATCACACTTCCCGTGCCAGCGGTACCAAGTCGACGCCGTCGGTTCTGGCGCCGATTATTTCACCCGTAAATCCTACGCTCCTCCGGGCTGAACTGGAGAGTCTTCCGCCTGAGGATCTTTTGTTGACGAGTGGAGATTTCAGGGTTTACCGCTTCTTGGGCGCAGATTTGCCGCATACTTTACGGGAAATCGGACGACTTCGGGAAACGACTTTTCGGTCGGTTTCGGAGGGGACGGGCTTGGAGTGTGATTTGGACGCTTATGATGCATGGTACGATCAGATGATTCTGTGGGATGATAAGACTTCGCAGATTGTCGGGGGTTATCGGTTAGGCCCCACGGACCGGATCCTGCCACTCAAGGGAAAACATGGTCTCTATACTTCGACACTGTTTGAATTTAAGGGCGATTTTTTCCGGCGCATGGATCCCGCCTTGGAGATGGGGCGATCGTTCATTCGGCAGGAATATCAACGTAAGCCTACGAGCTTGCCGCTGCTCTGGCGGGGTATCGGTCGTTACGTCGTCCGCTTTCCGAAATATCACCTCTTGTTCGGGCCGGTAAGTATTAATCCAGAGTATGGCCAGGCCTCCAAGGATCTCATCTTATCCTACCTTAAGAATAATCGCTCGGCCGATGACCTCGCTCCGTTGGTCCGGGCTAAGAATCCGCCTCGGGCGATGAGTCTGCGCGACGCCGATTTGGACGTGTTGCAACGTTGTGCTTTCGACCTTGATCACGTTTCCGGGCTGGTCAGCGATTTGGAGCCTGACGCCAAATCGGTTCCCGTTCTGCTCAAACATTACCTTAAACTTAACGGACGACTCATCGCTTTCAATGTCGACGAGACTTTCGGGGGTTGTTTAGATGGCCTAATCGTCGTCGACCTTACCCAGACCGATCGGAAGTTACTTGCTGCGTATATGGGCGAAGAGGGTGTGAAGGGCTTTTTGGACTTCCACGATTTCGAGGATTCGCGTCCCGGGAAATAAAAAAGGACAGGCCATTCGGCCTGTCCTTTTGTTTCGCTGAAATCAGTCTCAGGCTTTCGCGAGTGCTTGTTCGAGGTCGGCGATGATGTCTTCGATATCTTCGATTCCCACGGAGAGGCGTACGTAATCATCGGTGACCCCGGCGCTTTGACGCTCTTCCGCCGAGAGTTGAGAGTGCGTGGTCGAAGCCGGATGGATCGCCAAGGAGCGAGCATCGCCGATGTTGGCGACGTGGCTGTGAAGCTGAAGCGAATTAATAAATTTGCTGCCACCTTCGAAGCCGGACTTCAGTCCGAAGCCGACCAGCGCGCCAAAGCCGTTAGTCAGGTATTTCTTGGCGAGGTCGTGGTATTTCGAGGACTTCAAGCCCGGGTAGTTCGTCCACTTTACCTTGGGGTGAGCTTCCAGGTATTGGCCGACTTTTAAGGCATTGGCGCAGTGGCGTTCCATCCGGAGGTGGAGGGTTTCGACGCCCTGCAGGATGAGGAAGGCGTTGAAGGGTGAGATACAGCTGCCGACGTCGCGGAGGAACTGCAGGCGCATCTTCATGATGAACGCGATATTGGCACCGCCTGCTGGTGCGAAAGCCTTGAAGGCTTCCCAGTGCGGGAGGCCATGGTAGGACATGTCTGGTTCGGTGAAGCCAGGGAACTTGCCATTGCCCCAGTTAAAATTACCGCCGTCCACGACGACGCCGCCGATACTCGTGCCGTGGCCGCCAAGATGCTTGGTCGCCGAGTGGACGACGATATTGGCGCCATGCTCAAAGGGACGACTCAGGTAGGGCGAGAGGGCGGTGTTATCGACAATCAATGGAACGCCGGCTTCATGGGCGATCTTGCCGACTTCGGCGAAGGGAAGGATGTTGAGGCGTGGATTGCCGAGCCCTTCGCCGTAAAAGGCCTTGGTGTTGGGGCGAAGTGCCTTGCGGAAGTTCTCGGGATCGTCTCCGTCGACGAAGGATACTTGGATGCCGAGCTTAGGCAGGGTGTAGTGGAAGAGGTTGTACGTTCCGCCGTAAAGTTGCGCGACCGAGACGATGTGGTCTCCGGCGCTGGCGATGTTTAGGATGGAGGCCGTGATGGCGGCTTGGCCCGACGCATGCGCGAGCCCACCCGAACCGCCCTCGAGGGCGGCGATTCGCTGCTCGAGGACGTCGGTGGTCGGATTCATAATCCGCGTATAAATATTTCCCAGCTCCTTGAGGCCGAAAAGATTGGCCGCATGCTCCGTGTCGCGGAACTGGTAACTGGTGGTCTGGTAGATCGGGACAGCGCGCGAGCCGGTCGTCGGATCGGGCTTCTGGCCGGCGTGCAGGGTTTGCGTGCCGAGGCCAGGCTTTTTAGATTCTTTCATGGGGGTGATGGAGGGGTATTGGTTATCATGGTTTAAGCCTGCGAAAACAAGTCGTAAGAGGTTTTATGACCTAGCAGGGTGGGATGCGTCGCGGAAAGGTCCATGGGGTCGGGCTCCATAGTTCCGACTCGCCCAGAAGGGCCTAGGTTCGCTAACTCTCCGCCTATGCCCGTGTTCCTGCATGACACCATGTCCCGCGATAAGCGGCCGTTGCTCCCGAAGCCCGGCCGCGATATCTATGGCATGTATTGCTGCGGTCCCACGGTCTACGGTCCGGCCCATATCGGCAACTTCCGCACCTTCACCGTCCAGGACGTCCTGCGCCGCACCCTCGAGGTGGGCGGCCTGAAGGTGAAGCACGTCCGCAATATCACCGACGTCGATGATAAGACCATTCGTGGCGCGCAGGCAGTCAGCCAGACACTCGGCGACTTCACTAAGAAGTGGACCGATAAGTTTCATGCCGACTGCACGGCCCTCGGACTCCTCGCTCCGCACGTCGAGCCCAGCGCGGTTGTGCATATCCCGCAGCAGGTCGCGATGATCAAGGCGCTTGTCGATCGCGGCCATGCCTACGTCGCCAAGGATGGCTCGGTCTATTTCAAGGTCTGCTCCTGCCCTGATTACGGTAAGCTGAACCACATCGATTTCTCCAAGCTCGAGACCCAGTCCGAGAACTCCGCCGGCGAAGCCAACGACGCCGACGAATATGAACGCGAGTCGGCCTCCGACTTCGCCCTTTGGAAATCTCGCAAGCCTGAGGATGGCGCCAACTTCTGGCCCTCGCCTTGGGGAGAAGGCCGTCCGGGGTGGCATATCGAGTGCTCGGCCATGTCGCTCGCGCACCTTGGGGCTACCTTCGACCTGCACGGCGGCGGCATCGACCTCTGCTTCCCGCACCACGAGAACGAGATCGCCCAGTCCGAATGCGCCACCGGCGTGAAGGGCTTCGCCGCCCACTGGTTCCACAGCGCCCACCTGATGGTCGAGGG
>CAINMU010000068.1 GCA_903850885.1 uncultured Opitutia bacterium
CAATGGGGAAGGGCCATCCCTCCTTGCGGGGGAAGGTATTAATTCCCGACGAAACTCGGCTTAGGCCTTTGGTTCGTCTTCCACTAAGCGGATGCGTAAGTCGCGCAGCTGCTTCGGGGCGACGGGGCTGGGGCAGTCTGCCATGAGATCGCGGCCGTTCTGATTCTTCGGGAAAGCGAGAATGTCGCGGATCGAGCTGCGTCCGGCGAGCATGGCGACCACGCGATCGAAGCCCAGGGCGATGCCGCCGTGGGGCGGGGCGCCGTAGGAGAAAGCTTTGAGCATGTAACCGAAGCGGCTTTCCACGAGATCCTGGGGAATCTTGAGGATGTCCTCGAAGACGCGCTTCTGGACGGCTGGGTTATGGATACGGATCGAGCCGCCGCCGAGTTCGACGCCGTTGAGGACGATGTCGTAGTGCTGACCGCGCACCTTGGAAGGGTCGGTCGCGAGGAGCGGTTCATCCGCTACGACCGGAGCCGTGAACGGATGGTGGGCGGAGAGGAAACGTTTTTCTTCTTCGTCCCAGAGCATCAAGGGGAACTCGATGACCCAGAGGAAATTATACTGGTTGGTCGGCAAATTGAGGCGACCGCGGGCCTTAAGGAGCGCGGAGGACTCGAGACGAATGCGGCCGAGGATCGTCGAAGCTTGCGACCAAGGGGCGGCCGCGAAGAAGACGATGTCGCCGTCTTCGATGTTAAGCTGCTGCTTGAGTGCGGCCTTTTCTTCGTCGGAGAAGAACTTGACGATAGGCGATTTCCATTCGCCGGCTTCGCACTTGATGAACGCGAGGCCCTTGGCGCCTTGGCTTTTGGCGATGGTCTCGAAATTGGTTAGCTCGCCTTGTGTGATGTCGGCAAGACCCTTGGCGTTGATGGCGCGAACGACGGAGCCGGGTGTGTTAGCGGCGCCATTGAAGACCTTGAAGGAGGAATTCTTGAAGAGCCCCGTAAGGTCCTGGATTTCCATGCCGAAACGCGTGTCAGGCTTGTCGATGCCGAAGCGATCCATGGCTTCTTGGTAGGCCATGCGCGGGAAGGGTGTAGGAATGTCGATGCCGAGGGTTTCCTTCCAGGTGCGCTTGAGGATGCCTTCGATCAGCTTGTACATGTCCTCGCGGTCGATGAACGACATCTCCAAGTCCACTTGGGTGAACTCCGGCTGACGGTCGGCGCGCAGGTCTTCATCGCGGTAGCAGCGGGCCATCTGGTAGTAACGTTCGACACCGGCGACCATCAGCATCTGCTTATACTGCTGAGGCGACTGCGTGAGCGCATAAAATTCTCCGGGGTTGGTGCGGCTCGGTACGAGGAATTCGCGGGCGCCTTCGGGCGTGCTCTTAAAAAGCGTCGGGGTTTCGATTTCCAGGAAATCCTGGCTATCTAATTCGGCGCGGATGGCCCGGGCAGCTTTGGCGCGAAGTTTGAGCAGTCCGATGTTGCGCGGGCGACGCAGGTCGAGGAAGCGATATTCCAGACGCAGGTCTTCGTTCACCTTGTCGGCCTTATCGTCGTCCATCGGGAAGGGCAGGTCCGCGCAGATGTTATGGATGACGAGAGATTCGGCGGCGATTTCGATGCTGCCGGTAGCGAGCTTGGCGTTGACAGTCTCCGGGGTACGGGCGCGGACTTTGCCGGTGATCTCGATGACGGATTCCGACTTCAGACGTTGGGCGATTTCTTGGATGCCGTTGGTGCCGGGATTGAAAACCACCTGGGTCATACCTTCACGGTCGCGGAGATCGACGAAGGTCACGCCGCCCAAGTCGCGCTTGGTGTCGACCCAACCCACGAGGGTCACGGTCTGGCCGGCGTCGGCAGGGCGGAGGGCATTGCAGGTATGGGAGCGTTTCATGGCGGTTCGAGGACGGACGGGATCGAGGGTTATGGTTAACGGATTAAGAAAACCTAGTCAAAGCCCAATTAGCAGGGTTTTAGGGGGCTGGGAGCAACGGTGGGCATCCCCCGCCTAATTTGAGTTAGCGGGTGATAAAAAAATAAGATACGAAAGACCCCATGCGTTCCTTTGCATATTTCATCGGCGCCCTAGCCACCCTGGCGACGTCGCTTCCCTTGTCGGCGGCCGAGATCAAGAAAGCCGAGATGGCCGGCTACATGCTGGTGCCGACGGAGAAAGTGCCGGCTAACTTCAATGCGGGCTTCTCCCTTTATGCTGCCGCCTGGCCTTTGCTCTCGCAGTACCCGGGGCACCGCTTCCAGACGGGACTGTTCGGGACGTGGATGCACGCGCAATACGAAGGTCCGGCGCCTAAGGATTTATATTCGGATATCGAAGGCGGTCTCGGCTGGTGGCGCGACACGCGTTTCCCGACGGAGACGCCGAAATTCATCATGGGCGGCGTGGCGGTTAATTTCAACGAGATCGCGAATGGTCCGGCACACGGCTGGGGAGACTGGAAGCAGCCCAGAGGTGTTTACGGTGTCGCACAATTGAGCCCCTGGTTGCTTTTCCCTATCGATGGCCTGAATTTGAAGCAAGGGACCTGCGGAGATCTTTTTGGCTACGGTTACCTGCCCTTGCCGTTGACTTCGGCCAAGGCGACGACCGGTGCCAAGAATGTCCCGACCGGCGATAACTGCTGGACGTTATTCTTGAACACTAAGAATTTTAAAGGCCCGGTATGTTTCTTCACACCTTATTTTTGGTCGCACTCGGCGGAACTGAATCCCGCCTTGGCGGGACAACTGTTGGATTCACGACCTTCCGATCCGAACAAGGCTTTTCAAATGGAGACCCAATACGTCCCGGCGATGATGGCGACCGATGCGAAAGGCGAAACCTTTGCCCGCGTGGCAGCCACCTCGTTCCCGGTCGGCACCGATGGGACGACCGTGGCGATGCACCGCCTCACCTCTTATGATAAAAAAGCCCTTTGGGATGGGGTAAAAGCTTGGTTCGACGGCGGCCAACCCGTGGGCGGAGCCATCGATCCTGCCGGTGCCTTCGTGCAGAATTTCAAGAATAACGGCGGCTCGACCTGGGAGATTTATACCGAAAAGACCGCGAAGGACAAGAAGACGCCCATCGATTGGAAATCTTTCGGCACGCCGACTTCCCTCGAGCCCACGACGTATGGTTACAAGTGGAACGAATCGTTGGTGAAGAAGTCGGTCAGCCCCGATGGGGCGTTGGTCACTTTGCCCGAATACTTTCACCTCGTGAACAATGGTAAGAAATCGCAGTGGGTAGTCGTCAAACCCTCCGACTTACCTTCGGATTGCGGATTAAAGGAGAAGACCTTTACGCGCCCCAAGGAAAGGGCTCAGGAAGCTTACGATACGCCGGACGAACCGAAGAGCACATGGAAGACGCCAGGGCCGAAGGCCGGACCTTTCCGGGCTTACTTGGGTGATGGCAGTGTCGTGACATATTATTGGTATCGCTTCGCCGATCAGCCGGCCATGCTCAATGCTGATATCGCAAAAGAGGAACGGGAGAAGATGCAGGAGAAAGTGGAGAAGCTGCATCGCGCTTGGACCAAGGACCGCGAGTACCTCGCGCCTCCGACGGTCGGTAAGCTCGCTTACCTTGACCCGGCACAAATCGTCAAGCCGCCCAAGGGTTTGGAAGTCGGCTACGTGCCCATCGCCACGCGACAGGAACTGGTTAAGTCTACTTCCGCGACTAAGTAAGAATCAGATTTCTTCGCCGCGTTCGGCTCGGACACGGGCGGCGTTGCGCTGGCCGTAGATAAAGTAAATCACGAGACCGATGGCCATCCAGACGATGAGTCGAATCCAGGTGTCGGCCGGCAGCGCCCACATGAGGTAAAAACTGGCGCCAGCACCCGCCGGCCCGACGATCCAGATAAAGGGCGTGCGGAAGGGGCGGTGCAGGTCAGGGTTGATGAGACGGAGTGCCATGACGCCCAGACAGACGAGCGCGAAAGCGAAGAGGGTGCCGATACTACAGAGTTCGCCGACGAGGCCGATGGGGGCGAGGCCGGCGGCGACCATGATGGCCATGCCCGTCACGAGCGTGATGCGCGCCGGCGTCCGGAACTTCGCATGCACTTTACCGAAGGAGACCGGTAGCAGGCCGTCTTTGGACATCGAGAAGAAGACGCGCGTCTGGCCGAGCATCAGCACCAGGATCACCGAACTCAGGCCAAGGATGGCGCCGAACTTGATGAAAGGCGCAAGCCAAGGGAGGCCCATGGCGTCGATACCTTTGGCGATGGGTTGAGCGACGTTAAGTTGGTCGTAAGGCACTACGCCCGTGAGCACGTAAGCGACGAGGATGTAAAGCACCGTGCAGATGGCCAGCGAGCCAAGCATCCCGATCGGCATGTCGCGTTGCGGATTTTTTGATTCTTGGGCGGCGGTCGAAACCGCGTCGAAGCCGATGTAAGCAAAGAAGACCACGCCCGAGGCGCGTACGATACCATCCCAGCCGAATTGGCCGGCACCAAGATTGGGCGGGATGAAGAGGCCCTCAGGATTGGCTACGGTGACCCAGTTGGAATGGAGCACGTGGCCGAGGCCGACGGCGATAAACAGCACGACGATACTGACCTTTAAGACGACGAAGGCCGCATTGACCTTGGCTGAGGTCTCGATACCCACGACAAGCAACGCCGTGACGAGCGCGACCACGAGCATTGCAGGTAAGTTGACGACCGCGCCCGTGCTGACGAAATGGTCGATATGGGTCACCTTGTCGGCGACCCAATCAAAGGGGGCGGAAGCGTACGCCGCGGGAATATGAATACCGAAGCCTTCGAGGAAGCCATTGAGGTAGCCTGCCCAGCCGACGGCGACCGTGACAGCGCCGACGCCGTATTCGAGAACGAGGTCCCAGCCGATGATCCAGGCCATCAGTTCGCCGAGCGTCGCATATGAATAAGTGTAAGCGCTACCGGCGACCGGTACGGCGGCGGCCATCTCGGAGTAGCACAAGCCGGCGAGGGCGCAGGTGATGGCGCTGATGACGAAAGAGAGGACGACGGCCGGCCCGGCGTGCGAGGCGGCCGCGTGGCCAGTCAGGACGAAGATGCCGGCGCCAATGATGCCGCCGATGCCGATCATCA
The DNA here is from genome assembly GCA_903850885.1 of uncultured Opitutia bacterium. Taxonomy (GTDB): domain Bacteria; phylum Verrucomicrobiota; class Verrucomicrobiia; order Opitutales; family UBA953; genus UBA953. The sequence goes on from CAINMU010000068.1 coordinate 5,054, forward strand.
CCAGATTAGTGGCGGAGAGTGAACGCTTCAGCGTCCCGTCCCCCGTAGCGGCGGCTTCACGTTGCAGGGCAGGGATGCTTTTACGGGCGAAGAGACTCATAGTTGGGGGTGAGGAATGATTAAAAGACGCCCGCTAAAAGTGCAAAGGCGGAATGGGGCCCGTAGGCCTTATTTATGGGGATGAGAGAGGGTCTGCATGCCGGTCGAAGAGCCCCTATTTCGCTATTTTCGCAATAATCTCGCACTTTCCAAAAGGAAGGCCCACTTTCCGCCAAATGTCATTTGAAACGCTCGGCCTCGACGCCGCTATCCTGAAGGCTGTTGCCGACCAAGGTTATACTATTCCCACGCCCATCCAGCTGGCGACGATTCCGACTATCTTGGAAGGCACCGACGTCATCGGCATTGCCCAGACGGGTACCGGTAAGACTGCCGCGTTTACTTTGCCGCTGATCACCAAGCTGACCCGCTCCAAGACCCATGAACACAAGGGTCGCGTGCGTTGCTTGGTCCTCGCCCCGACCCGCGAATTAGTCGTCCAGATCGCCGAAAACATCAGCGCCTATTCGCGCTACGCCAAACTCTCCATTGCCACCTGCTATGGCGGCGTCAGCGAACGCCCCCAGATCGCGGCCCTGCGTGCCGGTTGCGACGTCCTAGTTGCCACCCCTGGACGTCTCCTTGACCTTGGCCGCCAGGGTCATGGTGACTTCGGTTCCCTCGAGTACCTCGTCATGGACGAGGCTGACCGCATGTTGGACATGGGTTTCTTGCCTGCCATCAACACGATTGTCCGGGCTTTACCGAAGGAACGCCAAACCCTGCTTTTCTCGGCCACCATTTCCCGCGAAATCGAAGCCCTGACGTCCCAGTTCCAGCGCTCGCCGAAGATGATCACGGTGGGTCGCCGTTCGAACCCCGCCGAGACCGTCACGCAATTACTCTACGAGTGCCCAGGTGCCCTCAAGCAGGTGATGTTGAATCACCTCCTGCAAGACACCAGCTTATCGACCGTCCTCGTCTTTGCTCGGACCAAGCATGGTGCCGATCGGGTTTGCCGCAAGTTAGACGGCGCTGGTGTTCGTTGCGCTGCCATCCACGCCAATCGCTCCCAGAGCCAGCGTCAACGTGCCTTGCAGGCTTTCAAGAACGGCGAAGTCCGGGTCTTGGTTGCGACCGACATCGCCTCGCGCGGTATCGACGTCGACGGCATCACGCACGTCATCAATTTCGACTTTCCTGACCAGTTGGAAGATTACATCCACCGTATCGGTCGGACGGGGCGCGCGCTTTCCACCGGCATCGCGATCACTTTCATCACCCGCGAAGATTTCGGTGAGCTTCGTCGCCTGGAGAAGATCGTCGGTAAGCATCTGCATTGCGGTAAGTTGACCGGCTTTGATTACACGCAGCAGGCCCCGCCGCGCACCCCGGAAGATTTTGTCCGCGATATCGATCCACGTGCGGCGCAGCGCGGCGGTCGCCCGCAGCGTTCGCAAGAAGGCCATCAGCATCCGCAAGGCGGGCGCCATGGCGGTCAGCGCGCCTCGCAAGGTAATTACCGTCCTTTCGGACGTCCAGGTACGCGCCGCACAGGCGGTCCTAAGTAAGGGTAAAAGAAGAGGCTCGGAGGCCCAGAGGCCCTGAGGCTCAGAAAATCAGCCCGGCGACCCCGGGCTTTTTTGTGCCCGAGATCGAAGGATAAACCATCAACTTTCAGTGCTAACTGGTTTTAAATAGATGACTTTATGCGACTAACCCTCCCAGGCCGACTCACGCTCCTCATCGTTCTGTTGTTGGCGCCGTTGGCCGCTATGTACGCTGCCGAAGCATCCAAGCCTAATATTATTTTCGTCCTCTTCGACGATCTCGGCTATGGTCAGCCGCCGAGCTACAACCCGAAGTCAGCCCTGCGCACGCCGAATCTTGACAAATTCGCCACGCAAGGGATGCGGTTTACGGATGCCCATACGGCCGCTGCGGTTTGCACTCCCACTCGCTATGGCGTCCTCACGGGGCGCTATCCTTCCCGCATTGGGCAGTTCGGCGTGCTGACTACGTTCTCAAAGCCGATCATTCCGCCGGGACGTACGACGGTGGCATCGCTGCTCAAGGCGCAGGGTTACGCGACGGCCTGCATCAGCAAGTGGCACTTGGGGATGGATTGGGTAGACGGGAAGCCGGGTAGCGAAAAAGAAGTACCCATCGGCGCCAAGATGACCGGCGGCCCGAATGCACTCGGGTTTGATTACTTCTACGGTTTCACGCACGCGCGGAACATCGGCACCATCATTGAGCAAGACCAGGTCGTCGCCCATGTGGAGCAGACGGAGAACCAGCCGCTCATGGCGAAGAAAGCGGTGGAGTGGCTTGATCAAAGGAAAGCGGGCGAGCCGTTCTTCCTCTACTACCCGCTCGGTATTCCGCATGAGCCGGTTGCGCCCTCGGATGAATTTATCGGCAACAGCCAGGCCAAGGACTTGGTTAAGAATGACCCCAAGTATGGGGACTGGCTTTTCGAAGGGGATGCCTTCTTCGGCAGGATTCTCGAAGCGTTGGAGCGCAATCATCTCGCCGAGAATACGCTCATCATTGTCACCAGCGACAACGGGGCCGAGCATCGCGCCTACGAGCCGTTGCGCGATTCCAAGCGCAGTATCTACGAAGGTGGGCATCGGGTTCCATTCATCGTGCGTTGGCCAGGTAAGGTAAAGCCTGGTGCGGTGAATGATCACACCGTATGCCTCAACGACCTCATGGCCACCGCCGCTGAAATCAGTGGCGCGAAGGTTCCCGATGGCGCCGGCGAAGATAGCGTGAGCTTGGTTTCGGAATTACTAGGTACGTCGAAGGACGGCGTGCGCGAAGCCACCCTCCATCAGTCCTCCGCGGGCGATCTCGCCCTCCGGCAGGGCCCTTGGAAAATGATCTTTCATAAGGATGGACGGCGCGAACTCTTCAATCTGCAAGTCGACTTAAGCGAAACGACCGATGTGCTCGCGGCTAATGCGGAGATTGCGCAAAAAATGACCGCGCTCATGCAGCGAACCATCGCCGATGGACGGAGTACGGTGGGCCCTGCGCAGAAGAACGACTTTGAGCTCTCAATCGGCGGACGTGAAACCAAAGGCAAACGAAAGAAGAACGACCCGAAGGCGGCAGGAGCGATGAAATCGACGGCCGAGCGGGCACGCGAAATGGCTTTGGCGGCGGACGCTTCTTTTGATTGAAGGTGTGGAATAGTAAATGGTGCGGTGGTTACCTGCCGAGGACGCTTGCCAAGCGGTTACTTAGCCCTCCCTTGCGGGCGTGGCCAATACCGTTCGTCTCATTCTTGGCGATCAGCTGAACCCGGAGCATTCTTGGTTCAGGAAGAAGGATGCGTCGGTGACCTACGTGTTCATGGAGGTACGGTCCGAGACGGACTACGTGGTGCACCACGCCCAGAAGGTCATCGCGATCTTTGCGGGCATGCGTCGCATGGCGGAGGTTCTGACCAAGCAGGGGCATAAGGTCCGGTACTTCCGATTGAGCGATAAAGACAACCGCCACGGCTTTGCCGAAAACCTTAAGCAGGTCTTCGCGGCGACCAAGGCCACACGCTTTGAATACCAGGAGCCTGACGAATGGCGGCTCGATCAGGACCTGCGTGCCTTCGCCGCAAGTTGCGGGCTGGTCATGGCTTGCGTGAGCTCCGAACATTTCCTCGACGGACGGGGCGGAGTGGCCGCGCATTTCAAGAAGGATGCCAAGCGCTGGCTGATGGAATCCTATTATCGCCGTATGCGCGTGAGCACGCGTCTGCTGATGGACGAGGACGGCACGCCCGCCGGAGGCGAATGGAACTACGATAAGGAGAACCGCAAACCTTGGAAGGGGACGCCGCCCCCGCCGAAATCATGGGATGTCTCGCATGACCACTCCGCGATCTGGGCCGAGATCCAGGCAGCTGGGGTTAAGACGATGGGTAAGCCCTGCGAAAAGGATTTCCCTTGGCCGACCGACCGTAAGGAGGCCCTGGCCCAGCTCGACGCCTTCATCGAACGAGGGTTGCCGGATTTTGGAGACTACGAAGATGCGATGCATACGTCATCTGATCGGCTCTTTCATTCGCGGTTATCCTTCGCCCTGAACGTAAAACTGCTTTCGCCGATGGAAGTCGCGCAAGCTGCCGCCGATGCCCATGAGCGGTCGCCTCAGCGCTATCCGCTCGCCGCGACCGAGGGCTTTGTCCGCCAGATCATCGGCTGGCGCGAATATATCCGTGGGGTGTACTGGGCCAAGATGCCCGGCTATGCCGAAGCCAACGGGCTGGGGCATACGCTCTCGCTTCCGTCCTGGTTCTGGACCGGAAAAGTGAAGATGAACTGTATGCGTCACTCGGTCGGGCAATCGCTCGATACCGCCTACGCGCACCACATCCAGCGATTGATGGTCATCGGCTCGTTCTGCCTGACCGCCGGTGTGGATCCCGCCGAGGTCGAGCGCTGGTATCTGGGCGTCTACATCGACGCGTTCCAGTGGGTCGAACTCCCGAACGTCATCGGCATGAGTCAGCACGCGGATGGAGGCTTCCTGGCAAGTAAGCCTTACTGCTGCGCCGCGAGCTACGTCTCCAAGATGTCGAACTACTGCGGGGGCTGTCCGTATGACCCCAAAGATCGCACCGGCCCGCTGGCTTGCCCGCTCAATGCGCTCTATTGGGATTTCTGGCTGCGTCATCAGGATCGCTTCCTCAATAACCCACACATCGGCATGGCGGTGCGTCAGGCCGCGAACATGTCGCCCGCCGAGCAGGCCGCCGTGCGCAAGAAGGCGGCGGAGCTCAGGGCAGGGATTGAGGAGCTGTGAGGGTAGGGACGGTTCTCCGAACCGTCCGCCGGCGGGCTCGGAGAACCCGCCCTACCTCGGAAGATTGCGACTTACTTCTTCGCTGCGGCCTTCTTCTTACTTTTGACAAAGTCGGTCGGGGCTGGGTCGACGCCGATCAGCGGGAAGTCCGGATTCGGCAAGCGTGCGGCGGTCATTTTGGTTTCGAGTCCTTTGACGATGTCCGGGAATTTATCGGCGAGATCGGTCGTCTCGTTCGGGTCGGCGTCTAAATCGTAAAGCTCGGTATGGATCTGGCCTTTGGCTTTCACGGTCTTGGCCATGTCGGTGCGGATGGCCTTCCACTTGCCGTCCCAGATGGCTTGTTGCGAACCATAGCCGGGGAATTCGCGGTAAAGCGGGGCGGTGCGGGGCGCGTCGGTTCCCTTGAGGGCAGGCACGAGGCTCTCGCTGCTCATGTCGGCATCACGTTCCAGTTTTGCACCAGCTAGTTCGGCGAAAGTGGCCAGCCAATCCTCAAAACCGGAAATACGGTTGGAGCGAGAGCCAGCTTTGATGCCTGCGGGCCAGCGCACTACGGTGGGTTCGCGGACGCCGCCTTCATGGAGCGAGCCTTTGAGGCCTTTCAAGTCTCCGACGGAATTGAAATACTTCGTGTCGACCCCGCCGGCATCGTGCGTGGCGCCATTATCGCCGCTGAAGACGATGATGGTGTTATCGGCGACACCAGCTTTCTCGAGGGCGACCAAGATGCGTCCGACTTCTTTGTCGAGTCTGGTGATCATCGCGGCGTAGGTCGTGCGCGGGGTGCGGTTGGGTACGTAGCCGCCCTTGGTCGGTACGTAGGGAGCGTCTTCGGTGATGACGCCATCGTATTGTTTCAACTCCTCGGCGGGCACCTGGAGCGAAACGTGGGGTAGGGGCGAGGCGTAGTAGAGAAAGAATGGCTTACCCTTGTTGTCTGCGATGAACGCTTCGGCGCCGGCGATTGTGTGGTCACTGGAGAAATCCTTGCCGATGTAGGCGGCGAAAGCCTTCGGATCCTTTGGGTCGGCGTCGGCGGGGAAGTTTGCGTGGCCGGGCGTTCCGCCGGGTCCGTTATCGAGTGGGATTTTCTTTCCATCATCTTGGATGAACGGAGGGTAGTGGCTATGCGCGACCCACTGGCTCGTGATGCCGAGGAAGTGGTCGAAGCCTTGTTTGAGGGGGTTGCCGTTGGACTCGAAACTACCCATGCCCCATTTACCGAAAGCGGCGGTCACGTAGCCGGCAGATTTGAGCGTCGCAGGCAGGGTCGTGATACCAGCTGGCAGCGGGAACTGCTCCTGGTCGCCCACGTCGCGATTATCGCGGGTCGTGGCGTGGCCGGGATTACGTCCCGTCATCAGGACCGTGCGTGACGGAGAGCAGACCGCATTGCCGCAGTAGTGGCGGGTGAAGATCATGCCTTCGCGGGCTAATCGGTCGACGTTCGGCGTGCGGATGATTTTCTGTCCGTTGTAACCCACTTCGCCGTAGCCGAGGTCATCGGCCAAGATAAAGACGATGTTGGGGCGGGACTCTCCGAAGAGGCAGGCCGACCAAAGGATAAGCAGGAGCAAGGGGTGACGGCTCATGGGGTTTTATTAGGTCTTATGAAGGGTTATGTCGAGAAACCGCGGCGTTTTGTTTGTCGGGTTGACATCCCTTCTGCGGATAGACTTAACAAACCTTCCTTTATTCGGGCTGTAGCGTAGCCTGGTAGCGCGCTTGCATGGGGTGCAAGAGGTCGTGAGTTCGAATCTCACCAGCCCGACCAAAGGAAGATTTTAAAGCAAAACCGACCACCGCAGGGGCAGGGTCGGCGTGGGTGAGTTCGGTCTCCGTCCCGGCGAATCAACGCACGGGCGGTGTTATTTCGTAACACCTGGGACGATTTGACGGCCAGAGGGATGGAGCAGCGCCAACATGCCTTTGCCCAAGGCGTCACCTACGAGAAAATAAGTCTCGGCATTGCCGAATTCATGGTGGCCGTGCCCCGGGTTGGGTGATTCCGAAGCGGGTCGGACGAAATCACGGGTCGGGACGAAAAGGGTATTACCGATGAATTCGGGGCGGCGGGCAACGGCGGCTTGGGCGTGGCGTAGGGCTTCCCATTCTTCGGGGGCTTGCACCCATGGGCCGGTGAGTTCGCCTATGACAACGGGGAGCTTCGGCGCATCCAGGTCGCGCCGGATATCCCTGATCAGATGTGCCAGATTCGATTCATATTCCGGGACCGCCGTCTGAGGATTGACGCCATCGTTCCAGCCTTGGTACCAGATCAAACCTGCCAGCTCGGGTGTTTTACCGGCGAGGGTGGGAAAATCTTTACCAACTTCGATTAAGCTAGCCCGCACTTGTTGCAGCATCAGCTTATAGTATTTACCAGTGACGCCTCCGGCGGAAGGTGGTCGGAAGTCTTGGTAGAGGCTTTTGCCGCCCCACGCGCATTTGATCAGTAATACCGGCGCATCGATGGCATCGCCCAGGATGTGGCCGCATTGGAGCTCAGGACCGAAGTGATGGAGATCGCCGTAGACCGCAAAGCCAAGGCCCAGTGGACCTTGGAGGGGAGGTTGATTTTCGCGTTCATATCGTACGAACACATCGTCGCGGAATCGCCAAGAGCCATCGGTATTTTTAAGATGGGCATAGCGAGCCGCATTGCCGGGCCGGGACATGACTTCGACCAAAGTGCCTTTACCTTTATTGTAATCCTTACCCTTCAGGTCGGTCACCGCCTGGCCTTCCATGTTGGACTGGCCGGCCAGGATGAAAACCTTGATCGTATCCGCGGGCGCGCTCGTCAGTGCCAAAAGAGAAAGGTAGAAAGCTCTCATGAGGCGGATTAGTCCAAGAGTCGGTCTGGATCTCATTCTTATGAAGGGTTCATGTGGGTGGTATTAACCAAAGGGATTTTATTTTGACCCTTCTGGAACATCGTTCGTGCCCGTCCACCATTTTTTAAGATCGAAGTCGGGATTTGCGACGGGCATTCCGGCTCCGACGCTTTTTTGCCAAGTTTGCAACTTGCGCAGAAGGTTCTGTGTTTTCTGCGGTCTGGCAAATGCGAGGTCATGTAATTCGCTTGGATCGTCGTGCAGGTTGTAAAGCTCGGTCCGGGCGCCGAGGACGAGTTTGCCGTAGGGCTTGTTGTCGGGGGTGAACCCGGTTGGGTCCAGGTAATCGCTGAACCAGTGAATCAACTTCCATTCATCTTGCTGCACGACGGCGCAAGGAGTCCGGCCGTAGTTCGTGGTATAGGTCGGCATGTGCCAATAAATTTCATGGCGTTTTAATGTGCCGCTTTGTTGCCAGAGCGGCAGGAGGTTTTCGCCGTCGAGCGGATGTTCGGACGGAACGGTCGCACCGCTCAGGACGACGAATGTTGGGAAGAAATCCACGAAGTGTACCGCGGTCGGGCAGTTGCTCGCCGGTTTAATCTGCCCGGGCCATCGCACGATGAGAGGCACCCTGATTCCGCCTTCGTAAGGCGAACCTTTGCCTTCCCGGAGCGGGGCGTTGCTTGCCGTACGCGAGAGGCCTCCGTTATCGCTCGTGAAGATGACGACGGTGTTTCTGCTTAGATCGAGTTCGTCGAGACAGGAGAGCAACCGTCCGACCTCGTCGTCCAGATGCTCGAGCATGCCGAGGTATTCGGCGGTCGGGCGTTCGCTGAATTTTGCCCCAGGATTGGTCGAGCGTTTATATCCGCGGGCGGCGTGTTTGTCGACAAGCGCGGAAGGGGCGCTGAGCTTCGTATGCGTTGTCACGTGCGCGGCGTAGGCGAACCAAGGCGTCGACTTATGCTCCCGGATGAAACCGATGATATCATTCGTAATCGCCGTGACGGCCTTGTCTTCGACGTGGTCGGTTTCGCGAGCGGTTCCGCAAAAATCAAACCCATAGTGGTCGAAGTATTTGCCACCGTCGCGGCGGATCAGATTGGCGGCGACATGGTTGTCGGCGATATGCCATTTGCCGCTCATACCAGTGGCGTAGCCGGCCTGACGGAGGGTGGTGGCAAGCGTGGCGACTTCCGGTTTCAGGCCATGATTCGGTTCAGGCGGACGCAAGAAAGCTCGTGGGGGTTCTTTCTCGGCAAGCACCTTGAAAAGGCCGGTACGGCCGCCGTATTGCCCGGAAAGCAGCGCCGCCCTTGATGGTGAGCATTGCGCGTCGGCATAAGCTGAGGTGAAGCGCATGCCTTGGCTGGCCAGGCGGTCGAGGTTGGGTGTCGCGACGTCTTTATTGCCGTAACAGCTAAGGGCGGACCATCCAAGGTCATCGGCCAGGATGAAGAGGATGTTGGGCTTACGGGTGGTTTCAATCTGAGCCCATGACTCCGTCTTCAGGCATGAAAGCAGAAAGATGGCACAGTAGAACGTTCGCACGGATTTACTTCTTGGCTTTTTTCTTGGCCGCTTTGACCGCCGCGGGGCCGCCGAAGACCGGATCAATCAGTTCTTTATTCCATGCCTCGAGGTCGGCATTGAGACGGGCTGTGACCTCGGGTTTTTCCGTGGCGAGGTTCTTGCTTTCGGAGATGTCCGCATCCAGGTTGTAAAGTTCGAGTGGGTCGGTGCCGTTACGGACCAGTTTCCATTGCCCTTCGCGGGCGGCTAAGTGCGTGCCGCCACCCATGCGCCAGAAGAGACGATCGTGCGGTGCCGATTTGTTTTCGCCTTTCAAGAAGGGGATGACATTCACGCCATCGAGTTTGCGTTCGGTGGGGAAGGTAACTCCTGCCAAGGTGAGCGCGGTCGCCGCGACGTCCAGCGATGAGATGGGCGCATTATAGGTCGAGCCAGCTTTCAGTTGGGCTGGCCAGCTAACGACGAAGGGCACGCGGATACCGCCGTCGTAGACTTGTCCTTTGTTGCCGTGCAGCGGGGTGTTGTCGGCGCCCAGTTTCGGAGGGGTGCCGCCGTTATCACTAAAGAAAAATATCAGCGTATCTTGCGCTTGTCCGCTTTCGGCCAGGGCCTTGGTGACGTTGCCAATGGCGTCATCGAGCAGGCTAATCTGGGCGAGGCATTTGCGGCGCATAGGATCTTTTACGTCCGCGAATTGGGCTTCGCGTTCCGGCGTTGGCATGTGCGGCGTGTGTGGGGCATTAAAGGCCAGATAAAGCATCCAGGGTCCGTCGGTATGGCGTCGAATAAAGGCGCTGGCTTCGTTGCCGAAAGCCGCCGTGAGGTGCGGAGGGATCTCGGTAGGCTGGCCGTTGCGGGTCAGCGGAACATTGTATTCCTTCTCGTTGATTTGCCAGTCGCTGTAGACGTGACCGCCGCCGATGAAGCCGTAGGTCTCGTCGAACCCGCGTGCCCAAGGTGTGTGGGCGGGTGTGGCGCCGAGATGCCATTTACCGATCCATCCGGTTTTATATCCGGCTTCGTGCATGAATTGGGGAAGGATTTTTTCGGTCAGCGGTAAGCCTGCGGTGGCGTCGGCCGGATTATAGACGGGATTATTTTCGTGGCCGAAGCGCTGCTGGTAGCGTCCGGTGAGTAGACCGGCACGCGTCGGCGAGCAGAAGGGGTGCGAGACATACCCGCTGGTGCAGCGTACACCCGAGGCGGCGAGTTTATCCAGGTTAGGGGTTGGGACGGCCTTGCCGCCATTAAAGCCCACATCGTTGTAGCCATGGTCATCGCTGACGATGACGAGGATATTAGGTTTACGTTCCGCGGCTTGCAGGGGGGCGCAGGCCCATGAGGCTAAGGCAAAAACACAGGCAAGGGTGTAACGGCGGGGCATGCTTAATTAACACCCCTTAGGGGCGAAAGTTGCCACCCGAAACGCCTTCGTCGGTTGGTTTGTTTAGCGACCGGTGGGGCTAGCTGGTAGTGCTTTTAACCAAGCGAGGTTGAAAACGTAATGATTCTTGCTGGAGATGAGTTGGACGCGTCCGTCGCGGGTTTGCGTTGCGGCGAGGTAGCCTTGGGGTTCGGCCGAGGTGTCGCTGAGGGTGAATTGCCCGCGGTCGATGCCATTCACAGTACGTGGGCTGCCTCCCGGAGTGATCAGCCGGCGGTTTGACCACGTCTTGCCCTCGTCGAAGGATAACGCCGCAAACAGCCCGGCACCATGCAGAGTCCCTCCTTCACGGGGGAAATCCATGCCTTTGGGTTTCTTGGAGTTAGCTGACAGGTCGGTGAAGGAGCAAAATAAGAGTGGGCCCTCGCGTAGTCGCATGAACACCTGACGCTGGACGCTGCTAATGGCCGGGAAGGGCGTGGCTTCGTGTGTCCAGGTGATGCCGCCGTCGCTGGAATAACTGGCAGGAGTCTTGAAACCGAATTTCGCCTGCTCTTCTTCGGTGTTCAGACGACCCAGGGTCATGAGGCGCCCGTCGTTCAATTCGACGATGGGAGCATGGATGCCGGCGTGTCGCGCGGAACTTCCATCGCGTCGCCTCAGACTTTTATCACCTATGATAGGGGTGAAAGACCAAGTCCGTCCGCCATCGCGGCTGATGTTGAGGCTCGTCGTGGTGACGTCGCAAGAAATGAGGAGGTGGCCGTCGCGCGTGCGAATCGGAGCGTTGCCCCATTCGCCGACGGGTTGGGTGGTGATGGCTTGCGACCAAGTAGCTCCGTTGTCGGTGCTGGTGCGCACGATATTCTCACCTAGGCCACGGGCGAAATGAAACAAGGTGCGATCACCATCCCACCAAAGTTTCGGCGCATGGTCATTGATATCGGGACCCTCCCAGAAAACCGAGGCAGGCTCCCAGGCGTCGCGACCGAAGCGAAGCCGGCTTGCTAGATTAGTTAATTCCGTACCCGCTTCGTCGACGCACGAATACCAGACGGCCAGCACGTCGCCATTGGGGCACTCGGTGATGGCGGGGCTGTGGTTATGCCAAGAGAAGAGAGGTCCAGAAGATTTTGGGGGAATGATGACGAAGGGAATGGGGCCGGCAAAGAATGGTACGTTCGGGTCGGGCATTTGAAGCTTCGGGGCGGCTTGAGAGACGTTCTGAGCGTTCAACGCCGGTGGGGCGGGCGGGAGCAAAGTGCCTTTGGGCCATTCGCCGCAAACAACTCGGAAGCCGGTTTTTTCGTTTCGCGTGTGTGGTAGCCAGCCGCTGCGATTGGCGGAGCGGAGCAAGCGGGTCTGCATCGAATGGCTTCCGCCTCGGATGACGCGGAAATCGCCGGAAATGCGACCCAGCGGATCGGTCTGCGCGTTGGCTTCGTAAGGTCCGTACCAATCCGCACACCATTCGGAAATATTGCCATGCATGTCTAACAGACCCCACGGGTTAGCGGGAGTCTGGCCGACTTTCAGGACGTCACCCTGAGCGTTGAGGGGGCGATATTCTTCAGGCAGTTTTCCGGTGGGGAAGAAACGGTCACGAAGGCCGGTATCGCTGGGCCATTTATGAAATCCAGAAGTCAATGCGTCTCCGGTATGGAAGAGCGACGTCGTGCCAGCGCGGCAGGCGTATTCCCATTCGGCTTCGGTCGGGAGGCGGTAGGTGCGACCCTCTTTTTTCGAAAGCCAGGTGCAGAAATTGACTGCGTCATGCCAGCTCACGTTGGTCACCGCATCTTGATCCGCTCCTTGGTTCGCCTCGTGTTCAGGTTGGTATCGGCGATATTGGCTTAACGTCAGCTCGGTGGCGCCGATTTGAAAAGCAGCCGTCAAGGTCACGAGGTGGGCTGGCTTTTCGTCCCCATCCGCATCGTCGAATTTGGCGGCATGCACCTTGACGTTATAATCCGCCGCCGGCCCGTCTTGTCCCATGCGAAAGGAGCCAGGCTCGATCCGGATCAGTTTGACGCCGATGGAATTCGTCTCGGTAGCGAGCTCCGCGGCCACGGCCGCCGTTGGCGCGACCTTGACCGGTGCGGCAGTGAGACCGAGCGGTAGAAGTAGCCAAAGAATGTAGCGGTGGTGCATGGAAAATTATTTGCTGACCGTTTGAGCGCCGCCGTAGGTTACTTTGGATTGACCCAGGCTGAAGTCAGCCGGCTGGCCTTTGCGTTGGCGGGAGAGCCAGAGCACGGCGGATGTGGATTCGGATTCATGGCCGCCTTCGAAGACTGTCACGCGGGCGTTGCCGGAGGAGCGGCGGAAGAGGGTCGTTTTCTGGCGCTCGGGGTCGACTTGGGTCTCGGCGGCGAGGGCGCCGGGGATCTTTTGTTCGCGGACCATGAAGTCGATGTCTTCGGTCGAAATCTGTTTGTCCGACGAGGCCAGTACATTGAAGGCGCGGAGCGAGTGGCTCACAGGCACCGAGCCGGTATGGCCGTCGTGGATGCCGGTGTTGATGTCGAGCGGCACGCCCTTGGCGGCGGCGAGATGGAAGAGGGACGAGCGGTGGCGGTATTCCGCTTCGGTCGCTGGACTTGGTGGTCCGCCGCAGGACTGTTCGAGCATCTTGGCGTAGTTGTTCTTGCGCGTCTTGCTTTCGGCGTGCCACGCGGCGAGGTCGGTGATCGGCACCCAGGCGCTCACGCCGGCCCAGAGGTCCGGGGCGCGTTCAGCCATGACGAGCGCCATGTGGCCGCCGCCGGAACCGCCGACAAGGTAGATGCGTGAGTCGTCGATACGCGCGTCGCGTCGGGCATACGCTACGGCATCAAGGATGTCCTGGGAGGCGAGGTCCGAGGCGCAGGCTTCAGGCCGGCTGTTGGGGCCACGGAAATCCGGGGCGACGAGTACCCAGCCCATCTTCTTCGCCTGGGCGATCCAAGATGGCCCTTGTTCGAAGCCACCGCTCCAGGAATGGAGGAAGACCAGCAGAGGCACGGCCGCTCCCTTGATATCATGTGCCGCGGATTCAGGGCGCCAATAAATGACTTTCTGAAGGGAGCCGTCCTTTGAGCTGCGAACATCAATCGCCAACTTGAGAGCTGCGGCTTTAGTGTCTGCGGCGGACGGGCGTTGCGGCACGACCTTGGTTTCGGCGGCGAAAGCGACGGAGGCGAGGAGAAGGGCGAGAAGTCTCACTTCAGTTCGGGGCGTAGGTACGCCTTGATGTAGTCGCTATCCGTGGCGTGGACGACGTTCGGGGCGCCGGGGTAGACGAGTTCGCAAGGGGCTTGGATGGCGTCGCAATGCTCCTTGAGCTTCACGCCGAAGTTAGCGGTGTGGGTCGGGTCCTTCTCGTCTTTGCCTAGGTTCGGCGGGTTGGTGTAGAAGAGCCCGACCGGCGGGTCGTCTCGGCTGACGAGCTCGTAAGGCGAGTATTCCTTGATCCACGGCAGGATACGTTCGCGCTCGGCATAGAACATGTCGAAGGAAGAGAGTTTCTGCTTCGCGTCCCAGACGATGCCAAAGGCGTGGGCACCGTATTTGCTGTTGGGCGTCCATTCGCGCATCTGTTTGGGGTCGAGCGAAGTCTGGGCGCCGCCGACCGCGGCGCAGGTCACGCGGGTGGATTCGCGGGCGATGGGGTCGTCGCTCTTCGGGTCGGCGAGGTCATCGTGGAAAGCGAGCCACAGGCTGGTGCAGGCCCCGGCAGAGCCGCCGGCCAGGGCGACCTTGGTCTTGTCGAGGTTCCATTCCTTGGCTTTGCTGCGCGTGAACTGGAGGGCGCGGGCGCAATCGAACATCGGTCCCTTCACCGGGGGGACGAGGCCGTCGGCGGTGGCGTCCCTAATCATGCGATATTCGACGGAGACGACGGAGATACCAGCGTCGAGGGCGGGCTTGAGCATGCTGCGGACGACCGAACGGTCGCCGCCGGTCCAGCCCCCGCCATGAATGTAGAAGAGGAGCGGAGTGGGCTTGTCGGACTTCGCGCGCCAGAAGTAGATCCGCTGCATCCGGTGCGGGCCGTAGGAGACGTTTTCGTCGGGCTCGATCGGAATCTCGTACTTGCGCTTCTCCGGGTCCGTGGGAGCAGGCGCTGCTGCCACGGGCTTCGCGGCGGCTTTGGCAGGTGCGTCGGCGGCGAGCAGAGAGGTGATGCCCCAGGAGAAGGCGACGAAAAGGGCGAGAGGCCGGAGGTGGCTCATTTCAGTTCGGGACGCAGGTGGGCCTTGATGTAGTCGTTCGGAGTAGCGTGCACGACGTTCGGGGCGCCGGGGTAGACGAGTTCGCACGGGGCTTTGATCTCGTCGCAATGCTCTTTAAGCTTTACGCCGAAGTTCGCCGTGTGGGTCGCATCTTTCTCTACCTTGCCGAGGTTAGGCACCGTACCGAAGAAGAGTCCCACGGGCGGGTCATCGCGCGTGACGAGTTCATAAGGAGAATATTCCTTGATCCAGGGCATGATCTTCTCGCGAGCCTCGTAGAAGGCATCGAAGTTGGATTGCTTTTTCTTGGCATCGCCGACGATGCCGAAGGCGTGCGAGCCGTAGCCGCTGTTCGGCGTCCAGTCGCGCATCTGCTTCGGGTCGAGCGAGGTCTGGGGAACCTGGACGGCGGCGCAGGTGAGTCGGGTGGATTCACGGGCAATCGGATCGGCGTTATTGGGGTCGGCGAGGTCGTCATGGAAGGCGAGCCAGAGACTGGTGCACGCCCCAGCGGAGCCGCCAGCGGCACCGACCTTGGTCTTGTCGAGATTCCATTCCTTGGCCTTGCTGCGGCAGAATTGCAGGGCGCGAGCGCAGTCGAGCATCGGACCTTTGACGGGTGGCACGACGCCATCCGCGGTCGAATCTTTGATGGTACGGTATTCGATGGATGCGACGGAGATACCGGCGGCGAGGGCTTCCTTGAGCATGCCGTTGACGCTTGAGCGATCGCCATTGGCCCAACCTCCGCCGTGGATATAGAAGAGTAAGGGCGTAGGCTTATCTGACTTCGCCCGCCAGAAATAGATTACCTGCATTTTGTGCGGACCGTAAGAGACATTTTCTTCGGCGGGTAAGGCCAACGGAGCCTTCAGGTGCTCGGGGTTGCCGTCGTTGACGAATCGTGCCGGAGCCTTCGGCGTCTCGGCCTTGGCCTTGGGCTTGGCCGAGGTGTCGGCGGCGAGCAGGGAAGCGGCGCCTAGGGACAGGGCGACGACGGAAGCGAGCAGGGGGTTCATGCTGCCTTTGAGACAGCCAGAACCCCCTACGGTTGCGAGGAAAACCTTACTTCGCTGGGGTCGCGGGCGGGACCTTGCAGGACTGCCAGGCGAGGAACTTCCATTCGCCTTTTTCAAGGCGCCAGACGGCGAGGAAACTGATGGTGCTTTCGGCGGCGGTGCCTTTCACGACGGCCTTCACGTCGAAGCTTCCGGCCATCAGGGCGATACCGGGGGCAGGGAAGGTGAAGGTGCACTCGTGGAATTGGTACTTCATGTACTTGGCAGAACCATCGAGCAGCGATTCGATCAGCGAAGTCTTCGAATCGATCTGTCCATTGGAGTGCGTATAACGCAGGTCGGGCGAGAGTACGGCATCGAGCTTTTCACGGGTGGGCGCCAGCATGGCGGCCACGCGGGCGTCATTGGCCGCGGACACTCGGGCGAGTTCAGGATGGTCATCGGCAAAGCACGTGATGACGGCAATCAGGGCGAGGAATGTGGCGAGGTGTTTCATTGGAGTAGGTAGAGGGGTAGTTTTTTACTTCTTCTCAAGCATGCTGCGCACGCGGGCTTCCTCTTTGGCCAAGGCAGCAGGAGGAATCGGCATCGGTACGAAGGCTGGGTCGGCCTTGATGACC
>CAINMU010000069.1 GCA_903850885.1 uncultured Opitutia bacterium
TAGGTAGGGTTGAGCGCCCTCGCTCAACCGCGGCTGACCAAGGGTGGTCAGCCCTACCCAAATAACCCCGCGACGCTCTCGCTCAATCCGCCTGGTCGCGAGCGACGTAGCCACCCGATTTCATATTCTTTTACGAGACGGTCGCGCTCCGCATCCGAAATCGCTTGCCCGGCCGCACGACGCAATCCGGCGGTAGCGAGCTGCGCCCCAAGGGAGAGTTCTTCGCGAACAGTTTCGTCAGAGATTTTCGCCACGAGCGCTTCGGCCGCTGCAAGGTAGGCCTGCGATTGGGCGATTTCTTCCGCGCTGACGCCGTCGGTGAATTTGGCGAGAGCGTTCGCCTTGGCGGTGAGAAAATCCCAGGTGAGGCTCTTATTACGGTTCGCTTTCGAGATCACGCCATCGAGTCGGCCGAGGTGTTCGAGTGCGGTAGCTGTGGCGATACCGTCGGCCTCAGAGAGCTCGCCGAGAAGCGCACAGCCGCGGCCGAAATGAGGTTTCTGATTGGCCGCAAAGCACCAAGCTTGCGCGCCTCCAGCGATCATCGGCAACCATGCCGTCGGCCAAGGCTGGTGGTGTCCGTTATCGCCCCAAGTGGTGAGCAGGATGCCGCGCGCTTCATGCTTTAAGGCCGCGGCAATGGCTTCAGCTTGGTTCACCAAAGCATTATCCAGCCGACCCGTAAAGCTCTGCCAGGTACTCGTCCCTGGGGCGACGAGGTAAGAGCGGCCAAGTTCGCGCAGCCGTCCGCATTGTACATCGAAAGGGTGGCCCGCATCGTAACCCCAAACCACGGGCACCGTTCCGCTCGGAGCATCACTGGCGAGTGCCAAGTCTTCTAATAAGATATCGCCCCAAAATTGCACGGTGTGTCCGTCGCTCTGCGCTCTCACGCAGATTTTTTTCAGATGCTCGAGATAGACCCGATGTTTGCCGCGAGCCTCGACCGCTTGTTTGCTGAAGCCCTGGCCGAGTTCCCACGGTTCATCACCGCCGATATTGACCTGCCGGCTCGAAAAATTCGGCAAATAATCCGCGAGCAGGCCGGCGACAAAATCAAGAGATGCTTGATCGGGTTTGAGCGTACCGGGAAACTCCTTGAATTGTCCGGTGAGCGGATGGACCCAACCTTCCGGGCATTCCGCTAGGGCGCGATAACGCGGATGCCTCAGCCACCGTTCCATATGTCCGAAAGTATTTAGGTTGGGGACGAGTTCGATGCCGACGGCGAGACAAGCTTGATCGAGTTCCTTGATTTCAGTGGGCGTGAGCGGGGACGCGTCTTGCCAGGCATCTTCATGGCCCGAGAAGGCGAAGGTGTGTTCGACGTAGAGTTGCAGCTGATTGATCCTGAGGCGGCCGAGGGCCGAAATGAGTTTCAGGAGTTCGGACTGTCGCGGCACCCGGTTGCGCGAGACGTCGAGCATAAAGCCGCGCACGACCAAGTCCGGACCGTCGGTGATTTCGAGGCACGGCAACGCGTCCGGATTTTGCTCATGGATCTGTTGCAGGGTCTGGGCGGCATACAGCGCGCCGGCCGCATCGCCGCTTTTGATATGAATGCCACTTTTGCCGATTTCCAAATGGTAGGCGCCGGGCCCATACTGTGAATCTAAGCCGAAGCGACAGGCGCCCATGGCGCTATCCGTCAGCAGGACTTGTGCCGCACCGATTGACTGAGGAAGCGTTGCGAGAAAAAGGCGGGTGGGGTGGGGCGAGGGTGGTACCGATAAAAAACCTCCGCGTAAGGTCAGTTCCCGCGGGCGGGGCAAAAGCGGTGGGACCTGAGCGCGCATGAGGTGAGCGTTAGGCGGCCGGGGCGGGCGGGCAAGTCGCTAAGAGTAGTTCCCGCTTGGAACAAAACATGGAACTCCTACATCTACTCCTTAACCCCACGCATCACCATGGTCCGACCTCTCCTCGCTCTCGCCTTTTTTGCCGCCGCTGCGCAGGCGGTGCCCGAAGGTTTCACGATCCGCGAATTCGTCGGCAACGCCCAAGAGCCCGAACTTTACCCGACGGCCCTGTCCGCGGCGGCCAACGGCGACCTCTACATCTCCTCCGACCGGAACGGCTCGCTCGGCCATACGCCCGGCATGGGCCGCATTCTTATCGCGCGTGACACCAAGGGCGCCGGCGTCGCGGATACGATGATCGAGTATACGAAAGTCGAGAGCCCGCGGGGCGGCCATTATGTCGGCGGCATCCTTTATCTGGTGCACCCCCCTTTCCTTTCTAAATTTCAGGATAAAGATGGGGATGGTAAGGCTGACTATAAAACCGAGCGCACTTTACTGATTGATGGTCTCGGCGGCGGCATCGAGCACCCGCGCGGCGCTGACCACACCACGAATGGTTGCCGGATGGGTATCGATGGTTGGCTTTATATCGCCGTCGGCGATTTTGGTGCGGGGTTGTTGAAGGACATGGATGGAGCCATCGGCAAAGGCGACGGCAAGCGCGTGACGCTTTACGGTGGCGGCGTGATGCGCGTCCGGCCGGATGGCTCGGAGTTGGAAATCTACACGGCGATGACCCGTAATATCTGCGATATCGCCATCTCCCCCACGCTGGATCTTTTTTCGCGCGATAATACCAACGACGGCAAGGGCTGGAATACGCGCTTCCACCACTTCACGTCGCTGGCGAATCCCGGTTACCCTCGCTTGTACAAGAACTTCGCCGATGAAATCGCTTCGCCGCTCGCAGATTACGGCGGCGGCTCCGGCACGGGCGGCCTGTATTTGAGCGAACCCGGCTTCCCGGGAGATTTCGGCGAAGCCTTGTTCACCTGCGATTGGACGACGGGTACGCTGTATCGCCACCCGATCAAGCCGTTCGAGGCCACGTTCGTCGCCCAGTGGGAAATTTTTGAAAAGGTACCCCGGGCCACCGACTTCGATGTGGACGGTAATTCCAAGCTCTACCTATCCGATTGGCGCGGTGGCGGTTTTAAATACCTCGGCGAAGGTAAGCCTAAATCCAAGAAGGTGATGAAGGACGGTAAAGAAATCGAAGAACCAATCTTCTATCCTAATGGTACGGTGCAACAAGTGACCGCGACGGGCGTTAAGCCCAACGTCTATGTTGATGTCACGAAGTTGTCCGATGGTGACCTCGTGAAGCAACTTTCCTCGAAGAGCGCAGTGCAGCGGCTCGAAACGCAGCGCCAGATCATCGATCGTCATAAGCCGGAGCTCGGGGTGTCCGTGCTCGCGATCGCCCAAGCCGGCGAACAACACCTCTACGCCCGGGTGGCCGCTCTTTTCACTTATAAGCAGTTGCTGGGAGCTAAGGCCAACCCGGCCTTGGTGGAACTCGTGAAGGATGCGGTCGTCCGCGAGTTCGCCCTCCGGGCGCTGGCGGACCGCAGCACGCAACTCGAGGGCGTGCCCGCACAACTTTTCGTCGATGCGCTCAACGATGCGAATCCGCGCGTCAGGCTGCAGGGTCTGATCGGCCTGGAACGCCTCGGGGCCAAGTCGTCCGCTTCAGCCATCCTCGCTGCGTCGGCCAAGTGGCCAGTCGATGAATCTAAATTAGGCGAAGGGGAACACTACCGTCTTCCGCATACGGCCATCGCTGCTTTGGTCAAACTCGGCAATGCGCCAGCGTGCCTGGCCGCTCTTTCCGACCCGGCGCAGCGCTTTATCGCCTTCCGTGCCTTGCAAGGTATCCATTCGGCTGAAGCCGTAGACGGCTTGATCGCATTGGGTGTCAGCGGCGACGAGGCCCAACGTTTTGGCGCGTTGTCGGCGCTCGCCCGCCTTTACCACGTCGAGAAGCCCTGGAATTACAAAGATTGGTGGAGCACCCGGCCTGATGACCGCGGCCCTTATTTCGAACCCGTGGTATGGGAAGCGACGCCTCGCATCCGGGCTGGCCTCGAAGCGGCTTACGCCAAACTCCCGGGCAATCTACGCATGGCCGCCTTGGAAATTCTCTCTAAGAATCGCATCATCATTTCGGAGCTGAAACTCGAAGGTCTCGATCCGCTTCGTCTGGCCATGGCCTCGCAGGCGCTCCGCTCCTCCGACGTGACTTTGCTGGTCGATGCCGCAACGCAAGGTTCGAGGAAATGGGAAGATCGCCTCAACTGCTACCGCGCGTTGCTGCGAGCTGAAGGGGATGAAGGCCTTGAGGCTCGCGTCAAAGTTCTCGCAGTGTGGTCGAAGGAGCCGCAGGCACCAGCCGCCGCCACGCAGGCCATCAACGATTTCATCTTCGAGACCGAACGCGGCAATCAGGTGAATAAACTCCGCACCTTGGCCAACAAGGCCGATGACGCTGCTTCGACCATCCTTTGGAAAGCGCTGCTTAACGTACTGAACAGTCCGCTCGCCAAAGATAGTTGGAAAAAGAGCGTCCAAGGTCATGTCGCCAAGAATCCACGCGACATCGGTTTCTTCCACGCCATCGCCGATCTCGGTTTGACGGGTTTCGACAAGCAACTCCAGGCCGGCATGAAAGGAGACAATGTCATTCAGATTAATGCCGCGAAAGCCGCCCTGGAAGCGGGCAAGCTTGCTACCGCCCACAAGGGCAAGAAAATCGCCCAGCTCGAGGTGGCCCAAGTCGCGGCGACGGCACTCAAGACACGCGGTGATGCCAAGCAAGGGCTTAAGCTCTTCACGCAACAGGGGTGCATTGCTTGTCACAGCGTCGACCTGACCGCTGAACAGAAGGGCCCTTACCTCGGTTCGGCTGGGGCCAAGTTCCCTCGCGAATACCTCATCGAATCCATCCTCGATCCTAACAAGGTCGTGGCTCAGGGTTTTCAGACCGTAGTCTTCGCGATGAAGCAAGGCCCCGATCAGATGGGCTTCGTTACCGCCGAAGCTGATGGCGTCGTGACGCTGCGAAATATCGCCGGACAGGTTTCCAAAATTAATCGGGCCGACGTCAAGGAGGAGAAGCACCTCCCGCAGTCGATGATGCCCGTGGGGCTCGCCGCCGGACTCACGGTTGAGGAATTCACCTCGCTCATCGAATATCTTAGCACGCTCAAAGCTATCGGAGGTTGAGCGCGGCGCGGAGCTCGCGCTCTGAGTATCGAGGAAGGTAGGGACGGCTCTCCGAGCCGTCCTTTTTGTTTAGTTAGGGATGCGATGACATCGCATCCGTCGGGCTCGAGGTAGGGGCAGCACCGCGTGCTGCCCTAGTTGTATTGGGTAGGGTTGAGCGCCCTCGCTCAACCGCGGCTGATCAAGGGTGATCAGCCTTACCTCGAAACATAAACTCAAAGGGAAACCGGAGACCGGATGATTAGCGGGGGTGTCTTGGGTAGGGGCGCCACTGCGTGGCGTCCGTGGGCGGACA
>CAINMU010000070.1 GCA_903850885.1 uncultured Opitutia bacterium
CTGCCCCTTCCCCTAGCCCTGTCCCTTCGCTATTGTTTCCCGTCCCAGCATAAGCCAACTTAGGGGTCGTGGCAGTCCTCTGTCATCCTCCTTCCCATGTCCCTCCGTTGCCTCATCACCGCAGGACCCACGCGCGAGTTTTTCGATCCGGTACGCTTTGTGAGCAATCCTTCGACAGGCAAGATGGGTTTTGCTTTGGCGACAGCGGCCCGGCAAGCTGGGTGGACGGTAGATCTCGTGGCGGGCCCCGTGGCACTGCCCGAGCCGGCGGGCGTCGTGCTTTACCCGGTCGTCACCGCGGACGAAATGTCGCGCCAGGCGGACGCGCTCTTCGGCGCCTGTGATATTTTAATTATGACCGCGGCTGTCAGTGATTGGCGACCCAAGGTTCGCCACCCCGAGAAACTGAAAAAGCAAGGGCACGCGTTGACGGTGGAGTTCGAGCCGGTCCCGGATATCTTGGCCACTCTGGCAGGGCGGCGTCGCCCGGGGCAGTTGCTGATCGGATTCGCCGCCGAGACTGAAGACGTCGAAGCGAATGCGCGCGCCAAGCTCGTCCGGAAGAAAATCGATTTCATCGCGGCGAATTCGGTCGCTGGACCGGACGGGGCTTTTGGCGCCGAAACCAATCGCTTGATTGTCTTGGGTGCCGACGGGTTCCGTCAGGTCTTGGGGCCGGCGACCAAGACGGTCCTCGCCCAGCAATTGATTGCTCTCCTGCTTCAGCACCTCACCGTGCGCGCCCGCTGATATGTCGCACCGCCCCTTCAGTTCCTTGGCTCGCGTCTTAGGTCGAATCGACGACCTGGATGCCCAGAACCTCGCGATTCTGGCCCGCCGCCTCGAGCGCGAGCGCGCTTTGATGGAGACGGTCTTGGACACTTTGCGCGAAGGGGTGCTTGTCATCGCCCATGACGGTTCAATCGAATATGCCAATACGGCCGCGGTCCAATTGTTGGGAGTGAGCGGTGAGCTGATCAACGGCGCCGAGCTTCGCCGGATTTCTCCCGATATCGCCCTGTCTCTGGAATTGCCGGAATCCGTGGGCGCCTTGACGCGTGAACTCGAGGTGCGTTATCCCGAGCCTCGTCTGCTTCGCTTGCATCTGACGCGGGTCGGGGATGCCCAAGGGGCCGAGCGCGCCCGCCGCGTCGCCGTGCTGAGTGATGTCACTAAGGAGCGCGTGCAAACCGAAGACCGTATCGAAAGCGAGCGCATCGATTCCATCGTCACGTTGGCGGCCGGCGTCGCCCATGAGGTCGGCAATCCGCTCAACGCCATCGGGATTCATCTCCAACTTCTGCAACGCGAAGCTGCGAAACTGGGCGATTCGCCGGCCGCGGTCAAAGTCCGCAAGGCGGCGGAGGTCTGTCAGGGTGAGATCGCCCGGCTTGACGGCATCGTACGTGATTTCCTGGGCGCCGTCCGGCAAACCCCGCCCAATCTGGCCGACACTGACCTTGTAGCGTTGGTAGCCGAAGCGATGAATCTCTTGCGCGACCAGATGGAGCAACTCGGCGTCCGGGTCTCGGTCGATGTGCCCGAAGAAATCCCGCTGATCTTGGGTGACCGCAATCAGATCAAACAGGCCTTGTTCAACGTGATGAAGAACGCCCTTGAGGCCATGGATCGCGGGGGCGATATCCATGTCCGCCTGACGTCAGACGACGAATGGGTCGTCTTGGCGATCGCCGATACCGGCGTCGGCATCCCCGCCGACAAACTTACCCGCGTCTTCGACGCCTACTATACCACTAAGGCCTCGGGCGGCGGTATCGGCATGCTTGTCTTATTAAGGATATTACGCGCCCATGGCGGGACGGTCGATATCCAGAGCACGCCGGACGTGGGAACCACCGTGACCTTGCGTTTCCCCCTGAAGAACCGGCGGGTGCGCACCTTGGACGCACCGCGGGCTTGAAACCTTCGCCTCGTTAGGTTGTCTACTTTTTATCCCCTTATGCTCCGCCTCAGACTTCTGCTTCTTCTTAGCCCCGCCTTGCTCTTGGCCCAAGACAAGGAATTGCCGCTGGTCCTGCCTAAATCCGTGGCCATGGGCACGCCACGCCCTTTTAAGATTTCCAACCTCGAGCCAGTCAGCAAGGGGCCGCGGGTCTTGCCCAAGGTTCCCGCCGCCGCGCAAAACCTGGCGAAGGGTTGCGTCGTGACGTCGAGCGCCAAGGAAGCGAATGCCGGTGACTTCTCCTACCTGACCGACGGCGATAAGGGCGGCGAAGAAGGCTTTGAAGTCGAACTTCCCCGCGGAGCGCAATGGATGCAGATC
>CAINMU010000071.1 GCA_903850885.1 uncultured Opitutia bacterium
CAGACAACGAGACTTTTGTCGATCCGGACCGGCAAGCCGCGATGCGCACTATAGAACGGGGTGGCGAGATCTTGGAAGCGGAAGTTAGTCGCCGCCGTGTCCCGGTAATTATCTGCGATGGCATTACCCATCATGCGTCCTCGGAGCTTGATTTTGGCCTTGGATACCCTGCCGGTCGGATAGGCTCGGCTTAGCTCCCTCATGAAGCAGCGGAACAGGTAACTTAGCAGGTCGACGGAAGGGACGACATCCCCGCTGCGCATGGCGAGTTGGCCCTCCGTGCCGAGCAGCGTGTGCCAGGGCGTCCAGACGAACGCTTCGCCCAGCGTCGGTAATTTGCCGTGGAGTTGTTCGAACGTCTGCGGGTTAAAGCCTAACCTCATCACGTCGACGCCCTCAGGCTGATGGATTGCTTGGCAATTCATGGCATGCTTCAGGATCCGCTCCGCACTTGCGGCGTCCGGGCCTTTTTCGGATTGGGCGTTGATCTCGACCGCCCGGTCGGAGTCTTCTTCGGCTCGCAGGTGACGTTGCAACATCTTCGTCATCAGCTCGCGCACCCGTTGAACGCTCCGCGCGTGGATGTGCTGGATGATTTCCCAGGAGATTGGCTTATGCTCGGTGTAGCGGAAGATCTGACCGCACTTAAAGATTCCGACGACCCTGATTTCGTTCAGCTCCATTTTCATCTCCCGGCCCAAGCCGCCTGTTGCTGGGGTGTCGACGATCACATTCACCGAATTCATCAGCTCGGCATATTCTTTCGCCCGGAGCTCATTAGCCCCGGTCTCGTCGTCGACGTATAAGGTGCAATACACGTCAAAGAATGTTCCGCCGTCCGCCAACTCGATTTTCTGGACGGTATTGCCTACGGGCAGTTCCATCGTTGGCGCTTTATCTTGCGGAGTTTCGATCTCCCGCAAGAGAGCGCCGATACTTTGGAGGTGCGTGAGGGCTTTCTTGTCTCCGAGCAGGTAGAGGTTGACGCTGTTAGGGCAAAGGCTCCGGGGGCCGTAGTCGATTGCTAGGAGCATTTGTGCGTCCTCAATGTTCCAGCGAATCAGCATCGGGCCTTGTCCGGGGTCGGCGTAGATTGTCCAGGAATGTCCGGCTAAGCCCGTCTCGCCGTTGCCTTCCAGCAACGATTTCAGTTCATAGCCCATGTGCTGGGCGATGCGTTCGAAGATCGGTCTCAGTTCGACGATGAAGCCCGTATTTTTCCAGGCTTTCGGGTCCATCATCGCGTTGGCGTGGAGGTTTTCGGCGATCGCCAGATCGTGCGAGTTGGCGGTGATTTCTCCCGAGAAGGCCATCCCCCTTTCGGGAAGGAACTCTTTGAGGAGTTTCTCGGAGGGGAAGGCCTGGAGGGCGTAGGTATTTTTTAGGTAGGTCATGGTAACTATAGGGCTACCTGTTCACGGAATTGGGGCAGGGCGCTTTTCGCCCCAAAACAAAAGGGCTGGAGTCGACTGCTTGCGCAGAAGGCTCCGGCCCTTGTTTCGACGGCCGACTGACCGCGGGGAGGTCCGGTTTAGGTTTCAGACCACGGAAAGATCCGGTTTGGGTTTCGACTGTCAAAAAGCGGGAGAGGGGTTGTGCCCCTCGCGGACGGTCTAACAACACCAATCCCACAAAGTTGCATCGATATAGATTATAAATAGCGCCACCATTTATAATCATGCCAACAGCCATGTCAGTAACGCGGGTTAGTCTTAAGCTGTCCTAAAACAAAGAGGGCCACCGGTTGGTGGCCCTCTGCTTTTATCTACTTACCTATCTTCGCTTACTTTCCGCGCGAACCGTTACCGCGACCGCCACCGGAAGGATTTCCGGTTTGGCTCGGGTAGTTGCCGCCGTTACCGTAGTTGTTGGGCATGTGTTTGATCCTTTCTATGTTTGGGAGTGGAGATTGAGGTTTTAAAAGCGGGGCCACTTCGTGGCCCCGCGCAAAAGCCGGGCGCAACTATCCGCGGCTGTTCCAGTACTCGTCGTTATTCGGGTTGCACTGGTTGGCGTGATTGTCGTCGTCAGGGTCGGTGTACATGTTCGGGTTCCTTTCTATTTTTGGGGTCTGGGATTAGACGTGCCGGGAGATAGGGTGACCATCACGACCCTCAGGCCAGTTGATGAGGGGCCTGGGCGGCTTAGGTGTGGTGGGCTGGCGCATCGTTTTTTGGGTCGGGGGCTTCATGGGGGAAAGTTGAGCGGAATTAGTGAGCTCGCCCGTCGGTGGGTAGGTGAGCGCCAATCTGGCCGATGATGATGGGGTCACCGGGTTTGCGGGGCTGGACGACGTAGATACGCAAGCAGTCTTGTGCTGAGCCATTGCCTTGGCGGATGTGCGCCGCGATGCACAGATCTTCTCCTTCGTGGCTGATGTGATACTCATTGTAGTAGCGCTGGATCGTATTCGGAGAGGTGTTTGGGACGAAGTCATGAGAGCCAAGTTGTCCCAAGAAATCCGCCCATGAAGTTCCGAGGCCTTTATTTTCAGCGTTATGTTTGGCCGTTTGCGCTAGGTCGACCAATGCTCGGTATACGTAGTCTGGGTCGGCATAGCGCGTTGCTTTCGCGGTCTCCTTTGCACGTATCGACAAGATGAGCCACTTCCCTGATTCAGCTTCAGCCGCCAGCGTCGCCTCGATTACTGAATTAAAACGGGCCGCCGGTCGAACGCTGACAGCAGCCTCACGGCGTTCGCGTCGCTTGGCCTTTGCCTCCTCGGAAACGGCCCGGCCCATCTCGTGAGCATATCGGATGTTTTTTCGTCGGAAAATTTCGATATCTTCGGATGGTCGGCCTGGCCCGATCAGCTTCCCTTTGCGCAGGAAGTCCGCGATGTGCTTTTCAATACTCGCACACGCAACGCAGCAGGCGACGACCAGAGTGTTATCGCGAATGCTTAAAGTGCAGCCGGCGATATTATCCGCATCAAGAATCGGCGGCTGGGTTGCTGCAATCAGGCGGACTTCCCAGTTAGGGCGGTATTCAGCAAGAATACCAAGTCGGTCTCGATGGATTCTGGCCCAGAGCTGGACCTTCTCCATGAGTTGTTTGGCGGGTTTAAGTAGTGGGTATATCATAAGAAGTTGAGAGGGTTGTTTGTAGAGGAAACGATGTCCCTCTACTCTATGGGTGGATCTATTTGGATTTTGATGTGGGCACTTGTCGCACGAACGTGCGTTTGATTCGGTAAGCCCTTGAGGGTAAGTGCTGGGTTGAGGTCACAAATGGCCGACCCTTTAGGGCCGGCCGCGTCAGGGATTAGGCCTTGTCGCCGGCGCAGGCGTGCCAGCAGTTCTCGGCCGGCGTCCACGGGGCCAGAAATGCGTTGATGGAGAGGGCGAGGGTGGAGCCAGAGGCACTGTCTTCGTTTTTGAATACCATAGTTGGGTGTGGGTAAGTTATTTCTGTTTAGTGGTCAAATTTTATTGCGTAATAACACGAATACCAACATAGGGTGTGTATGAAGCAAGACCAAAAAGCAGAACTCCTTAAACTCGGCGCTACCCTTGAAAAGGGGGCTGACCACAAAATCGTCATCAAAGCCCCGTCCGGGGACCCTGTGTTCTTTCGGGCTGGCGGCCTTCAGGTGATTCCCTGTGAGTCCGAGGAGCTGGATACGGGCGGCTCCTGCGTTCTCATCATCAACGCCCAGGCTGCGTTGCTCTCCGGGGTCATTATCCGTTGTCTGCGCGTGTTGGGACTGGAAGCCGGGCGTGAGCGTGCAAAGAAGGTCGTTAAGGAGATGGCCGAGCGCCTTGTCCGTGATCGCGGTCAGGCCGTAGGGGCCTGGGAAGGGCAGGCGGCCAAGGACTTGGTGACAATCGCCCTCAAGTGGGCAGAGAAGCCGGCCAAAAAGGAGCGACCAGGCCGACAGCAGCCCGACGAAGAAATCCCCACCCATCCGTTGACCGGAGAGCCAATGCCGGAGGAGCTCATCCCGCATTGGCGAATGGTACAGCGGCGTACACCCCGTCAAATACGTGAGGCGGAGGAGGACACTCTCATGCAGTTTACCATGGAGGCCTGCGCCGAGGGCAAGAAGGACACGAAGAACGGATGGGTCGTCGTCGGTGGCCTCCAGGGAGTGATTGCGGCGGACTCCTGGTACCCGGTCGTAGGGCCGGAGGATCAGATTGACGAAAAAGTTATTCGCAAGGTGGCCAAAGGGCTGGCTCGGAGAGGGCTAAAGGCAGAAATTGCTATGACCGTCCTGGCAAATACCCGCTGCCGTGACATCCAAAAAAACTTACGATGAAGAGTCAGCCCAAACAGTCAAAGCAGCTCACCCTCGGGGACGTCGCCTACGTCTTCCAGGGAATCGGCACGCGTGACTTGAAGTTGGGACAGGAACCAGGAAAAGACTTCGTCGCCTGCTGGGCGGTGGGTGCTTCCGCAATCGATGGAACTGCGGCGAAGCTGAACCGAGCCCAATATGTTCCTGCAACCATCTCCAAGCGGCTCGTTGATAATCCCCTCCGAGGATCGGGTCAGATGGCGAAGCTCGAGGGAAGGGATATCCTGATTGCCAATCGCGGGAACTATAAGGTCAGCAACCTAGTCGGCTTGGTTGACCCGGGCGAGACTTACCCAGATTGCACAAGGGTCTATCCGGCTGCGACCGTCCTCGTCGTCCGTCCTAAGGAAAAGTATGAATGGCCATGGCGACTGTTGGCCTTGTTGGATTCTTCTCAGGTTCGAGACCGGCTGCTCAAGTCGGCATCTGGAATCGATGGTGAAGGCCGTGTCATTACCAAGTCTGACCTGGAGGCGTTGCCCCTCCCGCCGAATTACCATACCCTGGCGGAGCAATTTCATAATAAGACTCGCGGAAATTTGGAGCGCCTAGAAGTGCTTGATGCCAGGCTCTCGAAACTAAGACGTGCAGAGATTCAGGCTAAGGTCTGGCGGGAGTTGCATGCCCCGCCGTCGCTCCCCGCCTATGCGTGGCTTAGCAATGAGGCAGCTGACGTCATACCTGGATTATTGGAAGTACAGGAAAAGAAGCTGAGTGCTAGTTCGGCGTTTGTGGCCCGTTCGATGGCTGTGGTCGACCAGCATAAGGTAAAGATAGCCGACCAAGTCCATGACGATGAGCGCGAGGCGCTCAGGGCCGAAGTTGCCCGGTTGGAAAACCTGGAACGCGGCATTTACCACGATTTCATCAAAGAGATTTTCATCGCATTGCGTGAGCATGCGGATTTCAAGCCGGCCCAGAAGATTTTTGCCGATGCCTTTAAGAAAGCGCATGGGCTGGATTTTACTCCGGAGGCGATGCGTGACGACGCACTTATTGGGCGCATCCTAGCGGAACCAATCGACATATTGTTCGTTGATCAGGAACTTTCCTCGACTACACGCATGACGCCTGGGGTCATGGATTTGATGGCGGCGGCTGCTGCCAAGTTCAAGTCTGTGGTGGTGCTCAATCCCGGAGCCGGTCATCTGCCAGCGGCGATTGCGTCGAAGGGCGGTCCTTTAGTCTCGGTCTTGCCAACATTATCGGGCGGTTCTGCGTTGCTGTCTTTTGCCAAGGCGTATGCCCAAGTCGCCTCCGGACAAGCTGTGTTCATTTATGAATCAGCAGATGAATACATTAAGGCCGTAGAGAAGCGAATGGACTTCCAATGGAAACGGGAGGCCGTCATCGCCGATGCGGGGACGGCAGGTAGCGCTCGACGATTATTCAAGGAGGCATTGGAGAAGATTTCTCGCGGCGTTGACGACCATGGGGTGTGTTTCGCATACGTCGCCTTCCACCATTTCTCGAGAATCCAGCCTCTCCTCGAGCGCATCGTGTCATTGACCGTTCTCCCGCCTTTACCGGCAAACCCGAAGATTTCAAATAAGGCCTTCCTTGCCCAAGGTTTCTTGGTGGAAATTGCCATGAACAAAACACAGGCACGCGGTATGGTTGCTATTTTCGATGCGACCAAGATTGTGCCTATTGAGAAGGTCGGGTACGACCTAGACAGTGCAGCCGTACAGGCTATCGGAAAGGCCATACACGATGACACCTCTGTTGATGGGGTCATTCGGACAACTGTTAAGCGTGAGGTTTTCGTTCGTCACGAGGAATGGCCGGGCCTGATCTCCCTTCTTGGGTTGAGTTACGACATGCTCACGTCCGCCACCCCTGAGACAATTCATGACGAACGTAAGCGCCTGGAACTTGAAAAGGAGCGACTAGACGCAGAGCTTCTAAAGGATGACGATGCAGGGCTAGTTTTCCCGCGAATGCAGGCGGCTAAAGCCGCTGAGAACGATTGAGAAAAAGATCCGCGGTCACTTGGCTTGGCCTCCCTAGCATGAGGCGAACACGGGGTCAGGCCGAACCATTAAGGTACTGAACCAAAATTCACGTGAAAGGATTGAATTTCGGGGTCAGCCAACGGGGTCAGGCCGTACCTTTGGATTGCTGAACCGAAATTCGCCTAAATGACACGGTTTTTGGTTCAGGCTGCGTGTGGGTACGGCCTGACCCCATGGGCCTTCCGCGTGTGGGTACGGCCTGACCCCATGGGCCTTCCCCGCAAGTAAGCGAGGACCTGATCCTGAAGCTCCAGGGGGCCACGAAGTGGCCCCCTGTTTTGTTTGTAACGGTGATTAGCCCGAGTGTGACCAGCGAATAGCAGTGTGCCCTGCTCTCCAACGGTATTTCTTTTCGTCTGGCCAAATGAGTTCGGAAATTGGCCCACTTAGGACAGCAGAGAGGTCGCCTCCTTCATACGCTTCGCCGCTTCGCATGACCTTGACGCCTTTTACTTTCAGGGTCCCTGGTTCGCAACCGGTGAAACAAACATCCTGGAGGATGCTTCCGTGCAGCCGCATGCCGCCAAGCTTGCACGAATAAAACTCAGTCGCAGTAAATTTCGAATTCTCAAGCGAAGTTTCAGTGAAATCACAATCCACAAACCCGCCTCCTTCGATGGTTGCCTCATTTAGTATGGCGCCTTGGAAGATCGTTTTCTTCGCGGTGACACCAGAGAGGTCTATCTTCTTGCCCTGGACCCGACGGAGATCCGCCCCACTGATGTCGGAGTCCTTCAAGCTCGCGCCATCAAGTAATGCGTCGGTCAGGTTGGCGGACTTCAGCTGCGCGCCGGTTAGATCAGCCTTCAGTAGGGATGCCTTCTTGAATGAAGAGGTCTTGAGCGCTGCGCCAGCAAGCTTGGCACAGTTCAACTTGGCTCCATCGAAGTTGCAGTAGAGCAAGGTCGCGCCTTCCAGATTCGCGTCGACTAGGTCGCATCTTGAGAAATCACATCGATAAAAATAAGCGAACTCTAGGGCTGCGCCTTTGAAAGAGAGCCCGCTGAAGCTTACATTTTCAAAGCGTGCCTTTCCGGCGGCTTTGCTTCGGCTGGCCAGAGGCTGCTTTAGCCATGCCTTGTGCAGGGCGATGATCACGTCGGCTTCTTTTTGGGTCATTGGGGTGACTTACTAATAGATGCTTATATTGCTGGGTCAACCCGCACCCCGCCCCCATGGGCTTTCCACGCTCTGAGGAACTCCGTAAAGAGCGCGGGTCGAATCTTGATAGGCTGAAGAAGGACCTGATCTGGCAGGTTAAGCAGTTATGCGACGACGTACCCCGTCTTGGTCCGGCGGTACTTCGTGCCGTTTACTTGGACCACATCGCCGACGGAAACCAGGCTTCGGATGATTTCCAGCGTCTGCTTGTTGGGCCACAAGCTATAAACAGTATGCGTTACGGAGTCCGTATCGCACTGGTCTCCGCATTGGAGGAGATATCGGATAGGCTCAAGCGCCTCATCGAGGGTCGGATATGGACCGGTGAGAGGGTCCCATTCGCTTTTTGAAAAGTAATGACCTCGCCAGTCGATGACCTCGCAGTCTCCGTTCTCCGTGGAGTATGAAAATACCGTAAAGTCCTCTCTGAGTTCGTAGATTAGGCTAAATTCATCATCAGCCTTTAATGACCTGAGTAGGCGTGCCTTGCTGATGCCAGTGTCTTTGATGTAGTGGGCCCTGAGCTGGGGGTCATCCATTAATTCCTTGAAGGTAGGGGAAGTCATGTGATTTTTAGAAACGTACGTAAGGGTTGGATGAAAGCTACATCTTGGATGATCTTACGGATAAAAGATCATGTTCTTTGCCGGCACGAGCGCTTTGGCCTCTTCGGCCGTAAGCTTCACCGTTCCGAACCATTGGTGGACGGTCCAGCCTCGGCTATGGGTGCAGACGACCCGTACATGCCGGTCCCGGAACTTGGATAGCAGCCCGCGCTTCCCGGGGCCGACTTTAATGATGTAAGATTTACCGACCTGCCCCACGCCGTACCGGTACCTTTTCCCGTCGTTGAACTTGTAGCGTAGCCAGAAAAGCCAGGCCTGAAGGTTGCTCATCGCGAAATGATTTTCCTTCTTGGTCTTGGCTTCCAGGAATGCCTTCAGTGCCTTGCCGACGTCGTCGTGGTAGGGGTCCTCATAGAACTGAACTTCTTTTTGGTACATAAAGGGTTCTTTGCCCGCCCACGTGCTGTTGCCTTGGATTTAGTTCTTAAGCGGGATGAGGGCTTCTTCCTGGGCCTTGGTCAGCTTAACCGGGGCAAAGCGCAGGAAGGTGGCGAAGCCGTTGCGGCCTAGGGAAATGATCCGGACGTACCGGCCCCGATGTCTGGCGAGGGCGCCCC
>CAINMU010000072.1 GCA_903850885.1 uncultured Opitutia bacterium
CGAAGCTCCTCCCGCTCACGCTCAAGCCCGGCGACAAGGAGCCGAAGAAGATCTGGGCCGACGCCGAACGACTCGGCGGACCCGTGACCTGGATGAATCGCACCGAAATCACAACCGGCTACACCAACGCAGCCTTGAAGTTCATCGACCAGGCTGCGGCTAAGCAGCAGCCGTTCTATGTCGATGTCTGGCCAGACGACGTCCACAGCCCTTACTTCCCTCCGCTGGAAAAATGGTCGCCCGAGAAACATCAGATTTACCTGGCCGTCTTGGAGGAAATGGACCGTCAGTTGGGTCGCCTCTTCGAACGAATCCGCTCCGACGCTACGCTGCGAGATAACACGTTCTTCGTCATCTGCTCCGACAACGGACCTGAGCCGGGCGCTGGCAGCGCCGGCCCGTTCCGTGGCAATAAGTCGCAACTCTACGAAGGCGGCATCCGCTCCTCGCTCGTCGTCTGGGCCCCCGGTCTCATGGAGAAATCAGTATTCGGCACGCTCGACGCCTCCTCGGTCTTTGCCGCGATGGACATGGCGCCCACGCTCGCGCATATCGCCGGCACAAAATCCCCGGAGGGACTCGATGGCGCGGACCTTTCGGCCACGCTACTCGGTCAAGCGCCGGCCTCCCACCTTGGTCCAATTTTCTGGCGCCGACCCCCGGAAAAGAAGATCTGGCTCCCCGCCTTGGCGGTTCCGCAACCCGACCTCGCCGTCCGCGAAGGCAATTGGAAACTCCTCTGCGAATACGACGGCTCAAAGCCGCTGCTCTACGACCTCTCCAAAGATATCGGCGAGATGACGAACCTTGCCGCCAAGGAATCCGCCGTCACCGCACGCCTGACCGCTGCCGTGCTTGCATGGCATCATTCTCTTCCAGCGGACAACGGACCTCAACTCGGCGTGCAAAGTGCCAAGGGCGGCGCGAAGAAGAAATAATGCCTCCATGAGGGTTGCCTGAGGTCGGGCATCCGCCTACGACCTCGTTACCCCCAGAACCTTTGCCGCTCCGCGGGGTTACCCCTATATCCCTTACCCATGTTCGCCTTCGGCCTGACTATCTTCTGGGGAGCCTGCCTGCTCTTCCTCGTCCAACCTCTGATTGCCCGCTTTATCCTCCCTTGGTTCGGCGGCGGGCCAGCCGTCTGGACAACGTGCATGCTTTTTTTCCAAGTCCTGCTACTCGGAGGTTACGCCTACGCTCACTTCAGCATCAGTCGCCTACGTCCACGCCAACAAGTCATCCTGCATCTCAGTTTACTGGCCTTGGCGCTCATGCTCCTGCCCATCACCCCGAGTGACCTATGGAAGCCGGTGGATAGTCAAAATCCGGCCGGTCACATTTTGCTGCTGCTCTTAGCGTGCATGGGCTTGCCCTATCTGGTGCTGTCCGCGACGGGTCCGTTATTCCAAGCCTGGTTCAGCGCCTCGCACCCCGGCGTGTCGCCCTACCGCCTCTACGCACTGTCGAACATCGGCTCGCTGCTGGCCTTGCTGGGTTACCCGTTCCTGATGGAACCTAATCTCGGACGCCACGCTCAAGCGGTCTGGTGGTCCGTCGGACTCGGTATCTTCGCCATCTTGGCCACTTGGTGCGGCGTGACGGTATGGCAACGCGCAAGCTCGACGACGCTCGTCAAGGAAACGACGGACGAAGAGGAAGGTGTCATTTCAGGCTTCCAGCGCTTCCAGTGGTTCGCCCTGCCGGCATGCGGAGTCGTCTTACTTTTGGCGGTCACGAATAAGATCTGCCAAGACATCGCCGTTATTCCTTTCCTTTGGGTTCTCCCGCTCGGACTTTATCTTCTTACCTTCATCATCAGTTTCGATAGTCCGCGCTGGTATCGCCGTCGCTTCTGGCTGCCGGCTTTGGTGGTGGCCCTCGCCGTGACCGCCTGGTTGATGCTGGGCGACCATACCATCACGGTCAGCGAATGGTTCGGGCCTCTGGCTTTCATCGTCGAAAAGGCGGAATCTGTCGGCACTTTCGCAAAACTCGGCCTCTATCTCGCCACACTTTTCATCAGCTGCATGGTCTGCCACGGCGAAGTCTATCGCCTGCGGCCTTCCGCCCGACGGCTCACCGGCTACTTCCTTTCGATCTCGGCCGGCGGTGCCGTGGGCGGCCTATTTGTCGCCGGCGTCGCTCCGTTGATTTTCCTCAATTACTTCGAACTACACATGGGGTTGATGATGCTGGCTACACTCGTGTTGGGCGTACTTTATCGCGACCCGCGCAGCCCGCTCCAGCAAGGTACGCGCCGCTGGGCTTGGGTCCTCTTGCTCGTCGGGCTGCCGCTTTTTGCCACGACTTTAGTCGTCGACACCTATTGCAGCCTGAAAGGCGCCAAGGAGCTTTCCCGTAATTTCTACGGCGTACTTAAGGTGAACGAATATTACGCCGGCGAGCCCGACCAACACCAGTTCAGCCTCCAACACGGCGGCACGCTGCACGGATTGCAATTCACCTCGCCTGAAAAGCGTAAGATTCCCGCCACTTATTACACTGACGGTAGCGGCGTCGGCCGGCTGATGCGCACCCTGCATCCTGAAGGCGGACGAAAAATCGCCGTCGTCGGCTTGGGCACCGGCAGCATGGCCGCCTGGGGTCGCAAGGGCGATCAGATGCGCTTCTACGAGATCAACGATGACGTGGTGCGCCTCGCCCAATCCACTTTTACGTTCCTTGCAGACTCTGCCGCGAAAATCGAAGTCGTCATGGGCGATGCCCGACTCTCTCTGGAACGGGAAGCCGACCAGAATTACGACGCAATCGTGCTCGACGCCTTTAGCAGCGACGCCATTCCGGTCCACCTGATCACCCGCGAAGCTTTTGAAACTTACCGCCGTCAGCTGAAACCCGGCGGGGTGATCGCGGTGCATATCTCGAATCGCTGCCTCAACCTCGAGCCGGTCGTATTGCAACTGGCCAGGCACTTCCAACTCACCCCCGCCGTCATTCACGACAGCGATGTCGATTGGGGCTTCGAGGACGATAGCTATAACGCAGCCTATTCTTCGGACTGGATTCTACTATCCAAAGATAAGGCCTTGCTCGATCAGCCTTTCATCGCTTCCGGCATCAGCGAGCCAGAGGAAATCCCGAAATCCATGAAGCTTTGGACGGATGAGCAAAGCGATCTTCTGAGCATCCTGATGGTCGACGACCATACTTTCCTCAGCTGGCTCAAAGGACTCTAAATCAACCTCTTGGTTTTAGGGGGTTGAAATCGCTAAAAGGTCAGGCAAGGGTGTCACCCCCCTCCCATGCGCAGCCTCCTCCCCGCTCTCCTCGCCTTCACGACCTCAGCCTTGTTCGCCGCTGACCCCGTCAAATTGACGTTGGAAGATTTCACCGATGGCTCTGGCGCCAAGCCCGCGGCTGGCTGGTCCACCGAAGAAGGGGGCGTCATCCATCTGACCCCGGCCAAGGGCACGTCCTTCCTCATCTCGAAGAAAGAATACTCCAGCTTCGTACTCGAATGGGATTGGAAGCTGGCCGAAGCCGGGAACAACGGGATCAAATATTGGGTGACCAACATTAAAGACGCCAAAGGCAAAGGCGAATGGCTCGGTGTCGAATACCAGATGATCGACGACAACAAGCACCCGGACGGCCTCAAAGGCGGCAGCCACAATACCGGCAGCATCTACGACCTCTTCGATTCCGCTAAGGACAAGATCCTGAAGCCGATCGGCGAATGGAACCATAGCCGCGTCGTCATCAAAGACGGCAAGATCGAACACTTCCTCAACGGTAAGCCCGTCTCGTCAGCCGACGTCAATTCGGCCGAATGGAAAGAACACGTGACCAAGAGCAAATTTGGTAAGAAAAAGGACTTCGCCCCGGGGCACGGTAAACTGATGCTCACCGAACACGGCGACCCCTGCTGGTTCAAGAACCTCGTCATCACCGAGCTGTAAGCCCTTCGGGCCCCGTCGGACAGTCGCCGCACCCCATGAAATCTAAGCTTATTTTCATCGGGCTACTGCTGGCGTCGTTTAATCTTGGCGCGGCCGACCGCGAACCGAAAGCACCGCCCAAAGCTAAAACCCCTTCCCCTTGGGGATCATGGGTCGAGTCTGACTTCCCGTTTTTCTCCTCTATCCTCGACGCGCGCCGCGATGGACTCGGCAAAAACAACCTTACGCCGCGCGGGCTGATCATCAAGTTACCCAATGACTGCTGGGCCTGCTTTGACACCGACCTACTTCGCGTCTCCGCCGTCTGGCGTGGCAAGGGAGTGAGCGACAAGGCCCTCGCGCCCGGCTCCTATCTTGACCCGAGCCGCAAGACGCTCGGCGGCCAGTTCCCCGCGCCGCAACCTGAAGGAAAAATGTGGCTCGGTCACGCGATTATCCCTGGCTGGCAGCTCGGTACCACCGTCGACCACACCGACCCACGCTCGCCAGCCCCTTCGCCCGAAGAAGTCGGTCGAGGCCCCATTCCAACCTCGCTCGGTCAATTCCAGTCCGTGCAACTCGTCGATGAGGACGTCGTGCTCACCTACCGCGTCGCCGATGCGACCATCCGCGAACTCTGGAAGACCTCCGAGCACGACGGTCAGGTCGTGATCGAGCGCCATCTCGCCGTCTCCGCCCACGCGAAGGACCTGCTCCTGATCGTCGGCGCCCGTCACCAAGGCCCGTCCCAAGAAATCGAGACCGGC
This sequence comes from uncultured Opitutia bacterium, assembly GCA_903850885.1. Lineage (GTDB taxonomy): Bacteria > Verrucomicrobiota > Verrucomicrobiia > Opitutales > UBA953 > UBA953. Next base: position 4,670 of record CAINMU010000072.1, read on the forward strand.
GTCACGGTCAGCGGCCCGGCCGAACTCGCCCCTGATGAGGATTTCTTCGTGGTAAAAGTCCCAGCCAATACCAGCGCTGACGCGATCTGCGTTTCGCTCTGCGACGAGCACCCTGCACCGAGCATCCCCGCCGTCACTATCCCCTCAGGACCGACAACCCGCCGCTGGAAATCTTCGGTCACGACCAAGGTCTCCCTCAGCACCGACAAAGACCCCTACGTCATCGATCATGTCGACCTCCCCGTCGACAACCCGTGGAAACGGGCAATCCGCACGGGCGACATCCAGTTCCTCAAGGACGGCACGGCGGTTGTCGTCACCCTCGACGGCGACGTCTGGCTGGCCCGTGGCCTCAAGGATGGCGCTTCCAAGGTGACTTGGCGTCGCTTCGCCTCCGGCCTGCACGAGCCGATGACCTGCGCCATCCGCGACGATCAGATCTACGTCTTTGACCGCAACGGCATCTGGCGCCTCCGCGACACGAACGGCGACGGCGAAGCCGACGTCCACGAACTCTTCTCGAACGCTTTCGCCCAGACAGCCGACATGCGCGAATTCCCGAGCACGATCCGTCTCGCGCCAAAAGGCGAGTTCGTCATCGGCAAAGGCGGCCAGGAAGCGACAACCCTCGGCAAGCACAACGGCAGCATCCTCCGCATCTCCGCCGACGGGCAGACGGCCACCTTGCTCGGCTATGGTTTCCGCCAGCCCAACCTCTCCGTCCATCCGCGCACGGGCCTCGTCATCGCCAGTGACCAGCAGGGGCAGTACATCCCCAGTACGCCGATCCACATCGTCAAAGAGGGCCAGTTCTACGGCTTCTTGAGCGATAAGCTGCCCAAGGAGAAATACCCCGCCCCCATCGCCGAACCGCTCACCTGGATTCCCCACGCCGTCAACGCCTCCGCCCTTTCGCAGGTCTGGCTGTTCGACGCCAAGATGGGGCCGCTCAACGACGAAATGGTGCAAATCTGCTTCAATAAACCAGACCTCCTGCGCGTGCTCTGGAATCATCGCGGCTCACGCCCCCAAGCCAGCGTTGTCAGCATCGCCAGCGACTTCGCCACGCCGCCTCTCAACGGCTCGGTCAATCCGGCCGACGGCCAGCTCTACATCGCGGGCTTCCAGATCAAAGGCTGGGGTAACACGCTCACGACGCTGACGGGTATCGAACGCGTCCGCTATACCGGCGCACCTTCGCTCACTCCCCGCGAGATCATCCCGACGGACCGCGGCATCCTCCTTCGTTTTGACGTACCCCTCGACGCTGCCAAGGCGATCAACCCCGATAACTACTCCTTCGCGACGTGGCACTATAAACGCGCCTACACCTATGGCTCGGCGCAATATAAGGCTGATGGCAAGACCGGCAACGACTGGCTCACGGCCAGCAGCGCCTATCTCAGTCAAGACGGCAAGAGCGTCTTCATCGGCGTGCCCGGGCTGAAGCCCGTCGAACAACTTCGCATCGGCTGGGCCATCGCTTCCGCCGCTGGCGCCGAGATGCGCCAGAACGCCTACACGACGCCGTACGAGTTTACGAAATTCGACCCCGTCGCCGAAGGTTTCGGCTCGATTAAAATTAACCTTACCCCGCGTGCCGCCGCGGCTAAAAAAACCGAGGTCATCTCCGCCGACGAAGGCCAGCGCCTCGCCACCATGTTTGGCTGCGTCGCCTGCCACTCCATCACGGATACGGCGATGGCCAACGTTGGCCCAAAGTGGAAGGGCCTGTTCGGCTCTAAGCGCGATTTTGTGACCGACAAAGGCAAGAAGGGTTCGCTCATTGCAGACGAGGCCTACGTCCGTGAATCGATCCTCGAGCCGAACGCCAAGAAGCATGCCTCCTTTGTGAAGTCGGAATTCGCCATGCCCAGTTTTGCGGGGATTTTAAGCGACGCTCAGGTCGAATCTTTGGTGCTGTATATAAAAACCCTGAAATAAAGCAGTTGGGCGGTTATTTCTCGCAACCCCGCGTGCTTTTCGCTGTTTGAAAGGGATGCGCTCCCCTCGCTTCCTCCCTGCCCTGTTGGCCGTATTGGCCGCTGGCTACACCTCCCTGCTCGCCGGCGACTTCCGCCTCGGCTCGCCGATCTCCGACCACATGGTCCTCCAACGCGAAAAGCCCGTCGCCGTCTGGGGCTGGGCTGATGCGGGAGAGTCCGTCACGGTCGCTTTCGCAGGCCAGTCGAAATCCGCCACCGCTGCGGACGACGGCAAGTGGTCGCTTAAACTCGACGCGCTTTCCGCCTCCGCCGAATCCCGCTCACTCGTCGTCACAGGCAAATCCGACCACAAGGTCGAAGTGAAAGACGTCCTCGTCGGTGAAGTCTGGCTCGGCTCCGGCCAATCCAACATGTCTTTCACCGTCCAATCTGCGAACAACTTCGCTGCCGAAAAGGCCGCCGCCAAATACCCGCTCATCCGTGAATACCACGAAGGGTCTTCCGCGATGACCGCACCGCAAGCCGAAGGCAAAGGTAAGTGGTCGGCCTGCGCCCCTGAGACGGTCGGAAGTTTTTCCGCCGTGCTCTATTTCTTCGGGCGCGAGATCCATCGCGAAGTCGGGGTACCTGTCGGCCTCATCAATACTTCCGTCGGTGGCACGCCCATCGAAGCCTGGACCTCCGCCGAAACACAGCTCGCCGACCCGGCCACCAAGGAACGCTACGAGACGGCGCTCAAGAATTTTAACGCCTTCGACCCCGTCAAGGCCACGGCGGCTTATGAAAAACAGTTGGCGGGCTGGAATAAAGCCGCCGCCCAAGCGAAGGCCGAGGGCAAAGATATCCCGCGCAAACCTTACGAACCGATCTCTTTCCGCAACTCCCATGGCGGGCCGGCCGGCCTCTACAACGGCAAGGTGCTCAACCTCGTCCCTTACACCCTTCGGGGCATGCTTTGGTACCAAGGGGAAGGCAACGCTGGCATGGCTGAACTCTACCACAAGCAGCTGACCGCCCTCGTGACCAGCTGGCGCACGCTCTGGAACGACGAAGTGCCTTACGCTTGGGTGCAGCTCCCCAACTACACCTCACCCGGCGAAGGCTGGCCGCGCATCCGCGAATCGATGATGAAGACGCTCGAGCTGCCGAAGACCGGCATGGCCATCACCCTCGATCTCGGTGATATCAAAAATATTCACCCGACCAACAAGCAGGATGTCGGCAAGCGCCTCTCCTTCTGGGCCCTCGGCACGGTCTACGGTAAGAACGTCCCCGCCATCAGCGGCCCGCTTCCCGCCGGCTCCTCGGTCAATGGCAACGCCATAACGGTTTCCTTAAAACATGCCAACGCCGGCTTGAAGACCAAAGACGGCGGACCGGTGAAAGGCTTCCAGATCGCTGGTGCCGATCAACAATGGAAATCCGCCGAAGCGAAGATCGATGGCGATAAAGTCATCGTCAGCAGCAGCGAAGTCACCCAACCCGTCGCGGTGCGCTATGCCTGGAAAGATTGGCCCGACTGCAATCTTTACAACGGCGCCGACCTGCCGGCTTCCACTTTCCGTACCGATGATTGGCCCGTGCCAGTCGTCGCCACCAAATAATAAAATCTATGAAAACATTGCTCACCCTCGCGGTCGCCCTGGCGACCTTCCTCCCGTCCGCTCAGGTTATCGCCGCGGACTTTAAACTATCGGCCATTTTCTCGGACCACATGGTCCTGCAACGGGAAAAATCCGTGGCCATCTGGGGCTGGGCTGACGCCAACGAAACGGTGACCGTCGAATTCGCAGGTCAAAAGAAAACCACCACGGCTGGCGCCGATGGTAAATGGACGCTTAAGCTCGACGCCCTTTCCGCCTCCGCGGAATCGCGTTCGCTCACCGTGAACGGCCAAGAGGGCCATAAGGTCGAAGTCAAAGACGTGCTTGTCGGCGAAGTCTGGCTCGGCTCGGGCCAATCCAACATGGCCATGACGGTCAACCGCTCGAAAGACTTCGAGAAAGAGAAGGCCGTCGCGAACTTCCCCTTAATCCGACATTTCAAGGAAGACTCCGCCACGGCCACGACCGCCCAAGGGCAAGCCAAGGGCTCTTGGCTCGTCTGTACGCCCGATAACGTTGGGGGCTTCTCTGCGATTCTCTACTTCTTCGGTCGTGAAATTCACCACGAAGTCGGCGTCCCTGTCGGCCTCATCAATACCTCGGTCGGCGGTACGCCCATCGAAGCCTGGATCGCCCCGGAACTACAAGAAACCAAACCCGAACTTAAAGCCGCCTTAGACGCGCAACGCGAAGCCACCTCCAAGGTCGACCTCGTCAAAGCCAAAGCGAGCTACGAAGCCGCGCTCGAAAAATATAAAGTCGCCAAAGCCCAAGCGAAGACGGACGGCAAAGCCGCCCCGCGCCCGCCCCGCGATCCTCTCGCGACGAGCGAACGCAAAGGAACCTACGGAGGCCTGTTCAACGGTAAGATCGCTCCGCTGATCCCTTACACCCTCCGTGGCATGCTCTGGTATCAAGGCGAAGCGAATTCCGCCGATACGCGCGCGCCCCTCTACGTCCATCAACTCTCCGCGCTGATTACGGATTGGCGTGCTCGCTGGGGTGACGAAGTACCTTTCGCTTGGGTCCAATTACCGAACTTTAATCGCGCTGGCGAAGGATGGCCGCTGATGCGCGAATCCATGCTCAAGACCCTCGCCCTCCCCAAGACCGGCATGGCTGTGGCCATCGATATCGGCGCACCTGGCAACATCCACCCGACCAATAAACAAGAAGCTGGTCGACGCCTCTCCCTCTGGGCGCTCGGCACCGTCTACGGCAAGAAGGTCGCGGAAACGAGCAGCCCTCTCCCCTCCAGTAGCGTCGTCCAAGGCGCTGAAATTGTTGTTTCATTCTCACACGCCGATGGCCTCAAAACCCGGGACGGCGGTGCCGTGAAAGGGCTCGTCATCGCGGGAGCCGACAAGCAATGGAAACCAGCGACGGCTAAGATCGACGGCTCCAAGCTTACCGTCAGCAGCCCCGAGGTCGCCCAGCCCGTCGCGGTCCGCTACGCCTGGCTCGATAATCCTGAATGCAACCTTGTCAGCGGCGCTGATCTGCCCGCCTCGCCTTTCCGCACCGACGATTGGGCGCCCATCCCCGCAGCAGTGCCCGTGAAGCCGGCCGCCAAAGGCAAAGCCAAGAAATAAGGCCTCCTGACTGCCTCTCTCAAAACCCCGCCACGCGGGGTTTTTTGTTAACTTTAATAAGGTAAGGGGGTTATACAGATACCGCCCCTATGAGAAAATTCCTCCTGCTTCTGGCGCTCGGACTCGCCGCCCTCGCCCCGGCCGCCGATCGCAAACCTAACTTCATCTATCTGTTTACGGATGACCAACGCTGGGATGCACTCAGCGTCGTCCAAAAGGAGCAAGGCGAGAAAGGCCGCTTCCCCTGGCTCAAGACCCCGAACCTTGATCGCATCGCCGCCGAAGGCGTCCGCTTCCGTAACGCTTTCGTCGTGAATTCCCTCTGCGCCCCTTCGCGGGCCACGCTCGTCACGGGCCAGTACGGCCACGTCAACGGCGTTACCAACAACCACACGTCGCACCCGGAAGGGAATATCTCCGTCGCCGCCTTGCTCCGTCCGGCCGGCTACGTCTCGGGTTACTTCGGCAAGTGGCACCACGGCACCCAATCCGGCAAACGTCCCGGCTTCGACACGTCCGCCAGTTTCGTCGGCCAAGGAAAATATTTCGACTGCCCCATCGAAGTCGACGGCGTCGCCACGCCCAGCAAAGGTTTCGTCGATGACGTCACCACCGACTACGCGTCGAGCTTCGTCAAGGCCAACAAAGATAAGCCGTTCCTGATGATCTTGGGTTTCAAGACCTGCCACGGACCCTTCACCCCGCCACCCCGTAACGCGAAGGATTATGAAGGAGCGATGGCCCGCTCGACGCCGAACTACGGCATCCCTCCAGCCTACGCCAAGGTCGGGCCCAACGGCGCCAAGGGTAAAGACACCGAGGCCAAGGAAGTCCAGACGAAGCTCGATATGTTCCGCGGTATCAACTCCGTCGACGACAACGTGGGCAAACTCTTGCGCCTGCTTGATGAACTTAAACTCACCGATGACACGGTGCTAGTCTTTTCCAGCGATAACGGCTACTACCTCGGCGAACATAGTCTCGGCGACAAACGTTCGGGTTACGAAGAGTCAATGCGTATCCCGATGCTCGTCCGCTACCCGCGCGCAGTGAAGGCCGGTCGCACCGACGATCGCATCGTCCTGAATATCGATCCCGCCGCCACTTTTCTTGATCTCGCCGGCCAACCCGTGCCGGCCACGATGCACGGCCGCAGCTGGAAACCCCTCCTCGAAAACCAAGCCAATGCTTCTTGGCGCGACAGTTTCTTTTACTGCTACTTCTACGAAAGAGGCTTCGGCACGCCGACGACGACCGCCGTTCGCACCCATGACGCAAAGCTCATCAAATATCCTGGGCACGATGAATGGACCGAAGTCTTCGACCTCAAAGCCGATCCCTACGAAACCAAGAACCTCGCCCAAGACCCGGCCTTCGCCGGCCTTCGTAAATCCCTCGAAGCCGAATACGTCAAGCAATCGGACCTGATTAGCTTTAAGATTCCAGACTTCGCCGACAAGCCCGAGGCCGAAGGCGAAACCAAGAAAAAAGCCAAGAAAAAGACTAAGTAATCCCTGCGGTCTATAGGCAAATCTTTGGGTTCCACTTGCAACCCGAAGGTTTGCGGACTGTCTTAGGGGTAGCATGAAGACCCCGCTTCTCGCCTTGGCCATGGCCCTTGGCGTTTCCCATTCTTACGGTTTAAATAAAGGCAACGCCGGCCCCGCCGAAGTTAACCTTAAGTTCAAACTTCCAGCCCCTGCGCCGCTCTCTCCCGAAGAAGAACTGAAGACTTTCCGTCTTCCGGCCGGCTTCCGAATCGAACTCGTCGCCAGTGAACCGATGATCGAATCGCCGGTGGCCATCAGCTTCGACGATCAGGGCCGGATGTTCGTCGTTGAGATGCGCAGCTACATGCGCGACCTCGAAGGTACGACGGAAAAAGACCCGACCAGCCGCGTCTCATTACTGACCGACGTCGACGGCGACGGTCGCATGGATAAGGCGTCAGCCTTTCTCGATAATCTCGTGATGCCGCGAGGCGTCATGGCGGTCAAAGGCGGCGCTTTCATCGCCGAACCGCCGAATCTATTCTTCTGTCGCGACACGAAGGGTACCGGCGTAGCCGACGAGAAAATCCTGATCGCATCTGACTTCGGCACCCTGGGCGGCCAACCTGAGCACATGGCCAACACGCCGACTTGGGCGATGGACAATCGCGTCTACGCCGCCAACTACGGTACAAGTTTAAAGCTCGCCAACGGAGCGTGGCAAAAAGGCCCCGGCCTTGGTCGCGGCCAGTGGGGGCTGACCCAAGACGACGCCGGCCGCCTGTTCTATAACTACAATTCCGACCTGCTGCGTGCCGACCTCCTGCCGGCCGCGGCCTACGCCCGCAATCCGCTGCTCCGCGACGCATCTGGCATCAACTCTAAGGTGATTAAGGAACAGTCGGTCTACCCTTCCCATCCTACCCCGGGCGTGAACCGCGGGTACGACGCCAAGACGCTCCGAGCCGACGGCACGCTCGCCAACGCCACCTCTACCTGCGGAGCCGTCATCTACCGTGGTGATGCTTTCCCGGCCGAGTTCCTCGGCAACGCCTTCATCCCGGAGCCTTCATCCAACCTCGTGAAGCGAATCACCATCACCGAGAAGGACGGCGTGCTCACCGGCGCCAACGTCTATAAGGAAAAAGAATTCCTGACCTCGACCGACGAACGCTTCCGCCCGGTGATGATGGCCAACGGACCGGACGGCTGCCTGTATGTCGTCGACCTCTATCGCGGCATGCTCCAACACCCAGCCTTCCTCACCCACTACCTCATCGCCAACATCAAGGATCGTCACCTCGAACTGCCAGTCACCGGCGGCCGCATCTGGCGTATCGTCCGGGACAATAAGGCTGTTGTACACGCCACCAAGATCCCGGCTCTCACCGCGGACCGCGTGAAGCTCCTGAAGCACGCCAACGGCTGGGTGCGCGATTCGGCCCAGCGCCTGCTCGTCGAATCCGGCGACCTTTCCGCCTCTGCATCACTCGGAGCCCTGCTGACCGACCCGAAGGCTCCCGCGGTCACGCGACTCCAAGCGCTCTGGACACTTGATGGCCTTGGTGCCGCGCGTCCTGAACTCGTCCGACTCGCCCTTAAGGACACCGACGCCCAGATCCGCGCGGCCGCCATCCGCATCGCTCCGATCGAGATGCTCGCCGAGCTCAGTGCGCTCAAAGATGAGAAGGAAATCCTCGTACTCGCGCATCTGACCATTCGGCTCTCCGCCACCAACTCCGCGGAAACCGATACGGCTCTGGCCAAGATCCTTTCGCAGCACGGACGTAACGCTTTAGTCCGTGAAGGCGCTTTGACCGGCTTACGCGGCCGGGAAATAGCCATCGCCAAACAAATCGCCATCGCCACTTCAAAACTACAATCCTCCGACGCCGATGCGGTGCTCGAAGCCATCAGCCGCATTATTTCGCAATCAGGAAAGGCCGGTCCTTACGAAGAAGTCCTCAACGTGGCTGTCGCTCCCGAAGTCGCCGCCAGCGTCCGTAAGGCCATCATCCGCGGCCTGAGTCAGACCGAAAGCGAAACCAAGTCCATCAAATCAAAAGGCGGAGTCGCCGCTAAGCCTAAGACGCTTTGGCTGACCAAAGAGCCGCTTTCGCTCGCCCAATTGAAAGCGACGATGACCGACGCCACCGGCGCGAAACTCATCGCCAGCGTCGATGCCCGCTTAGCCTGGCCCGGCAAACCAGGTGCACCCGCCCCGCCCAAAGTCATTCCCCTGAGCGCATCCCAAACCGCCCTCTTTGAAAAAGGTAAATCCGTTTTCGGCAGCCTCTGTGCCGCCTGCCACCAAGCCCATGGCTACGGACTTGACGGGCTCGCACCACCCCTGGTCGATAGCGACTGGGTCCTGGGCAAACCCGATATCGCGGCTCGCATCGTGCTGAACGGTCTGGGCGGTCCGGTCAAAGTCGGCAATCGCACCTGGGATCTCACGATGCCTCCGATGGGCATGCTCAGCGATGAGGACATCGCCGGTGTCCTGACTTACATCCGGCGCGAATGGGAACACAATGCCTCTCCGGTCGAAAGCAAGGACGTCAAAGCTATCCGCACGCAATTCGCCGAGCACACCGCCTCTTGGACCTCCGATGAATTGATGCCGAGCAAGAAGGCTGCAAAAAAATAAGCCCCCATGCCCCTCGACCTTACGCGCTCTCCAGCATCAGACCCGCTCGCTCTTTATCGCTTTCGTGACGGGCTCTACGCGGTCGACCTCATCGCCGCAGCGATCACGGAGTTTGATTTTTTTACAAAACTCGCCGCCAAGCCTTCCGACCTCGCTACCGTCTGCCGCGATCTCGGGACGCATCGCCGGCCGACCGACGTCATGCTGACACTTTTCGCCGCCAACGGCTTCATCGCCGTCAACCAAGACATCTATTCGATTACTCCACTAGGGAACGAGCACCTCGTCAGCACCTCCTCGTCTTTTCTCGGCCCCTACTACGCGTCCCTCAAAGACCGACCGGTGGTAAAAGATTTCATCACCATCCTCCGCACCGACAAGCCTGCCAATTGGGGCAGTTACAAAGATGAAAAGCCTTGGACGGAGGCGATGCTCACCGACGAATTCGCCACCAGCTTCACCGCCGCGATGGATTGCCGAGGCTTCACCCTCGGACCCGCCATGGCCAAGGCCGCACCGATCGGCCATCGCACCCGCCTGCTCGATATCGCCGGCGGCTCCGGGGTCTACGCCTGCGCACTCGTCGCTAATCACCCGAAACTGACCGCAACGGTCTTCGAACGCCCGCCGGTCGATGGTATCGCCCGCAAGATGATTGCGAAGCGTGGCTTCCAGGACCGCGTCGATGTCGCCGCCGGCGATATGTTCAATGATCCTCTGCCCGCCGGCTACGACGTCCATCTTTTCTCCAACGTGCTGCATGACTGGGATACGGATAAAGTACGGCCGCTGCTCGCCGCCTCCGCCAAAGCTCTGCCAAAGGGCGGGCTACTGATCGTACACGATGCGCACCTGAACGAAGACAAGACCGGCTCCGCTCCCGTTGCCGCTTATTCCGCCCTTCTGATGAGCGTAACCGAAGGCCGTTGCTACGGTACCGGCGAGATGCGCGAGCTGTTAAATGAAGCCGGCTTTATCGACGTACGTCATCAAGACACCGCCTGCGATCGCAGCATCGTGACGGCTATCAAGGCCTAATCCATGCGTTCTTGGCAATCTGTGTTATTTTTCTTAATCAGTGCGATGCCGCTCGCGGCGGCACCGATGGACCAAGAAGAGCAGCGCCTTGGCTTCGTCGCCCTCTCGGACGGCAAGACCTTCGACGGCTGGAAACATCCCGGCAATTGGGAGATCAAAGACGGCGCCTTCGCACGCGTCCGTGGCACCGGTCAGCTGACCTACGAAGCACGCCCGCTGCCCGTCGATTTCGAGCTGCGCTTCGACTGGAAGGTCAGCAAAGGCTGTAACAGCGGCGTCTATTACCGTCCAGGACAAGTCGAGTATCAGGTGCTGGACGACATCGATAGCCCCTATGGCGAAAACCCACGCCAGGCGGCCGCTTCGCTTTTCTTTTGCATGGCCCCGAGCAAACGTGCGACCCGTCCCGTCGGCGAATGGAACACCGCGCGCATCCGCTGCCAAGGCACCGTGATCGAACATTGGCTCAACGAGCAGAACGTCCTTTCCTTCGATTATACTGACCCGAAATGGGCCGCCGAAATCCGTCTACTGACCATCCGCGGAGGCGACCTCAAGGGCCGCGGAGGCAAACTCCTCCTTCAAGACCATGGCGAAGACGTCGCTTTTAGAAATCTCCGCCTGCGGACGATTCCCGCCAGCGAGATCATCAAGGCCGATCCGGCCTTCGTCCCCTTGCCGATTCCCCCAGCCGCGCTCGCCAAGGAAGAAGCCCGCGTTCAATCTATGCTTC
>CAINMU010000073.1 GCA_903850885.1 uncultured Opitutia bacterium
CCCGATGCGACGGCATCGATGATTAAGCCTGCACCACCAGCCAGATCGATCGCGGAAATCGTCGAACTAGAGACCTTATTCAACAACAAGGTGCCCGCGACGACTTCGATACTTAAATTAGTATTATTGGCATTACCGGTCGTCAGGTCTTTGAGCTCAAGCGTGCCCGCTCCGGTCTTCTTAAGGATGCCCGCATTTAAAACGCCGGTCTGCTGATTAGCGGAGGCCACGCCGTTGAGCGTGGTCGTCAGCGTCAGCGTATTGGCGACGACTTCGATCGTACTGGGTGCGTTGATCGTAAAGCCGTGATCCGTCGTACCATTAGCCGCTAAATTAGCTCGGAAGGTGCCGCCGTTGAGAAGGATATTGCCCACGCCGGCAGAGGATTTGCCCAATGGACCCGCCGCAGCAGCCAGATTGACCGTAGCGACTTCCAAGGTTCCGCTGTTTAAAACCATGACACCCGTCCAAGTATTAGCTCCGGCTAAAATTACCTTACCTGACCCAGAGTTTACCAGAGCGGGAGCACCAGAACCGTTATTCGCGATGATCGAATTAACCGTAACGGCATTCGAAGACTGATTGATAAAAATCAGGTCTCCAGTGCTATTGGTCGTCGTACTTCCAGCCGAAATAGTTCCCGGCGTTCCGGCGAGGCCGATAGTCAATGCGCCTGATCCGGGGGCGATCAAGATACCGCCAGCCTCAGTCACGCCGGAGGTGGTCGAACCTGAGCCTAAACGTAAAATGCCCTGCGTGGTTGAATTCCTGACGTCGATGGTCCGGGCATTCGTATCAGAGAACTTGAGGGTGTTGATACCGATTGTACCCGTCGCCGCCATCGTGATATTTCCTGTCGTGGCGCTGCTAATGAGGTAATTGGCGGCTACCGTGTTCGACATGGTGGGAGCCGAAGAGGTACCCCCCAACGCGGTGTATGCCGAATACTTGGTGATAGCCGACCCACTTGCGGCTGCCCAGTCGACGCCCGATGCGTCAGTCCAAATCGCGCCGCCACTCACCAAGCCAGACAAAGCCGTGGTGGTAGATGCGATGCTTGTCACGCCAGAACTACCGACATCAAAATTGATCGTACCGCCAACGGCACCACGCGTCACCGCGCCCAAGGACAGCGCCATGTTGCCGGTCAATCGAATCGTATTTGTTTTGGCATTGACGGTGACCGCACCGAAAGTCTGGGCCGAGGTACCAGTGATTTCTAGGATGCCGCCGTTACTGAACGTTCCGGTGGCGACGCCAAGGGTCAGGCCCTGTCCGGCCGTCCACACCGAAGAGCCTTTGGTGGCCGCATCGAGACGCAATGTGCCCGCCCTCACCTGCAAGGAACCCGTCGAAATAGCACCCGTTGCGTTGCCACTTAAAACTAAAGTTCCTAGACCTGTTTTATAAAAAACACCCGAGGTAAGACCTGAAATAGATCCGGGTATCGTCAAGGTTGCACCGGAAGGGGTATTCACCATGAAAGCTCCGACCGCGACACTGGTCACCGAAAGCGAACCACTGAGTGTAATCGTACTTGCACCTTGGAGTTGAAGTGTGGAGTAGGTCGTTGAGTTTATGTTCAAGACGTTGGCTGCACCCAAAGAGGTGGGCGAATCGATGACCAAAATCGCGTCGTTACCGATGGTGAGCGTCCCCGTGAAACTCTTTGCCACCCCGCCGTTTGTCGTGGTGCTCAATAAGCTCATGTAGCCGCCGCTCCCTTGAGTATAATTGAGGTTCGTGGCATTCTTCATGTCGCCGAAGAACAGGCCGCCGCGCGCGCGACCGGTGATCGTCGGGTTCGTTCGTCCGCCAAAATCAACCGTACCAAGGTAAGAGAGCGTCCCTTGATTAGGATTACTCAGCATGCCACCCGTCCCCGGATCAGCCGCAAACTCCAAACCGCCCGAGGATGCGGCATCAAAACTGAGGTTATTACTCAGGAAGTGGTCGCCATTGATGGTACCCAGGTGCGTGGTCTGGGTTCCTTGGATGGAAATCGTGCCGGAACCGAAGGCCGCATTGCTGCCGACGCCGAGACGTACCGCCGCAATGGCATTACCATTAATGACAGTACCGCCGCTATAATCATTACTGTCCGCCAAGGTAGTCTGGCCAAAAGTAAAGTTGGCCGCATTACTCGACGTAAGGATGTTTTTTGAACCCAAGACCAACGTCGAAGTGGTAATGCCGGTAGCCAGACTGACTGTCGCATACCTGCCGCCCAAGCGATAGATGGAATTAGCCGGAATAATCGTACCCGTAAAGGTCGTGGCATTGGAAACGCCTGAAGGGGTGGTTCCGGCCGTATATTGAAACGCCGCCAACCTCATGTTGGGGAAATTTGTGAAATCCAAAGTCGCCGAGCTATCGGCTCCTAACAGAAACGCTGCCGTGGAGGTCGACGGGTTGGCAATACGACTGCCAAAGGAGCTGATCGGATTCGTATCCCCCGTCAGACCGATCGACGCATTAGTCCCAGCGACTGTTGAAAGCGTCAGATTAGCGCCAGAACCCAGAATTGCAGCGGTACTGCCGAAAACCAAGCCTCCTTGGCTCAACGTCACCGTCGCACCGGCCGAGGCCGCGGCATTACCGGCATTAGTGACCAACAGCGTACCGGTACCGCTCTTCGTCAAGCCACCGCCGGTCTGCGTGCTTAAGACGCCGCTTAGCTCCGCTTGATAAATTGAGGGAGCAACATCCACGCTGGCGACATCAAGCGTGCGCGAGGAGGTTCCCAACTGAATGGCATTCTGAAAATTAATCGCACCCTGCACGGACACCGAGTTAGACGTACTACCCGCATGTCCGAATTGAAGGAGATAACCCGCTGGCACGAAGCCTCCGGCGCCCCAAGTTAATTGACTGCCAGCTCCACCCAGATTGACGCTCTGAGTCGCCGCCACCGCGGCGTTAGATGCACTTAAATTGTTACTAAAGCCGCCATTGCCTTCCCAATGCACCTGACCCGCACCGTAACCCAAGCTTCGGGTGAAATCACCTGAGACCGACCCAAGGGAAAGTATCGCTCGGTTTGTTCCTGTTGCGGCAAAGACGATATTTCCGGTTGTCGCTGCGGAAGTAAAACCGCCGGCGATGGAGTTAGCGACTTGATTTACATCTAAGATACCGCGCGTGATTAAGGTCAGGCCGGTGTAGGTATTGACGCCATATAAACGGAAAAGTCGGGTATCGCCTCCCTCAGTCAGGGTCAAGCCAGTCACTCCACCCGTGGCATCGCCTAAGATAGGAGTGAAACCGATGACACGGGAATCCGTGCCACCCGTGATCGTCAAAGTGCGCGGACCAATACCCAGCATCGTAACTGCGGCCGCAGATGAAAAAATTACCTGCGGTCCCGTCGCCCCGCTAGTATTAAACGTCCCTCCGGCCGGTCCGAGAGACATGGGCGCAGCGGTGACAAACGTTCCATTCCAGCTTAAGATACCGCCATTGAGGGTGTAGGAAGAAGGCGAGCCGGTGTTACCGGTGACGCTCAGGTCATAAGTTCCCCCGTTGATGACGACTGCCCCCGTAAAGGTGTTCGTACCCCGAAGTTGCAAAGTGCCCGTTCCGTTGAGCGTGACATTCGTCGGTGACGCACCGTTAATGATAGCGGAACTGATTTGCAAAGTCGCGGCACCAAACTGATTGAAAATTAATTCATTACCGACACCTGGCTGCAAACTGCCACCTGTGACGAGCATCGTCCCGGTAGCGGACGTGGCGCCATTCAAGATACCTCCAGTGTTAATCGTATTAACTCCGGTCAAAGTGAGCGTTAAAGCCGAGGCGGAGTTTAAGCGGAGACTATTGACGGTGATTCCTCCATCCAAGATAAGCGTATTCGTGACATCAACATTGGAGGTGGCGAGGTAACTGCCGAAGGTGGTTCCCGCAGTTGTAGTTGTAAGAAAAGTGCTTAGGGCCGTGATTGCGCCAGCGTTGGTGCCATTGCCGGCGCTGACCGCCCAGGTCGTCGCCGAGGTGGCACCTGCGACGGCCCAACCTCCGAGAATGGACGTGCCGGTATTGGCGGTCGTGGTCGAAGTGAAACCGAGCGCGTTGGGAGAAGTGCCCAAGTAAACCGCCAAACCCGTCCCCGCCGGGCGCGTGATCGCCCCGAGGGTGATCTGCGCATACGGGGTCGTTCCGGTCGTGATTACCTTAGCTGAACCTGCCAATGTGAGAGAGGTGAAGTTCTGGACGTTATACGAAGACGAACCATCCAGGGTTAAAGTCGCGCTACCGATGGTGAGCGCATTGACGGGCAACATATTGGCCGTCAGACCGTTGATCGCCGCAGAATCAGAAAAATAAAGCCTCAGGTTACCCTCATTGATTGTCGTGGAACCCGTGAATAATTGCTTATCATATAAGCTCAGGATGCCTTTGCCAAATTTAACGAGGCTGACGGCCCCTCCTCCGGTATTCTGGATGACGCCGCTGAACATCGAAGTATTCGCCGTGGTACTGGTGCCAGGAGCGCCGACGTATAAATTGACGGCGGAAGCCGAGGTATTGTCGACCATACCGAAACCGGCCAAGCCGTTGAGGACCTGCGTCGTACCGTTCAGGTCGAGCTTCGCTCCGGTCGAAATGATGGTCGCGTTATAGCCGATGGGATAAAACGGCAGGGCGTTATTCTGCCCCATCTTCAAGGTCGCGGTACCGGAAATATTGGTTCCGCCCGTGTAAGCGTTATTGGTCGAATTAAGCATCACCGTACCCGTGCCGAAGATGCTCAGCGTGGTACCGGAACGGGCATCCGCCGTCGTAGCTGTCAGGTAACTGGCTCCGGCGGGATTATTGATGACCTTCGCATTGAGCGTCGCGACCCCGCCATAATTAAATATATTCAGTTCACCGGTAGTATAACTGGCTGGGCCGACGCCGGCAAAAGTCGTACCGGCGAGAGTACCCCCGCCCAATCCACCGATATCCACGGTACTGGCGCCGCTGCCGATTAGGATACCGCCCGAGGTCAGGACATTGGCACCCGTGAGGGTCAAGACCGCCGGCGTGCCGGAATTGAAACGCAAAGAATTCAGCGTGGTGCCCGCCCAAGTCGCCGAGGTCGTGACATTGATATTATTCGCCGAAGTCGTGAAAGTATCGTCGGTATAAGTCGCCGCGACGGGATTATTGCCAGAGAGTGTCGCCCAATCGGTGCTGTTCAAAGTCACGAAGGCCGCCGAAGTGGTAGTCGCAGCGATAAGACCGTTCGCGGTCGCCAAGCCGCTGGTGAGGTTGATAATCGGCGAGCCGCTGGTGATGATGTTCAAACCCGAGCTGGCCTTGCGCGTGATCGCACCGGTATTGATCGTCAATGTCCCGACGCCGGCCACGGCTTGGAGCGTGCTCTGGGAATTACCCTCGAAATACGGCGTTCCCGAAGTCGACCAACGCTGGGCGGAACCCAAAGTCGTGGCGGCAAAAGTCTGGGTGGTATTCGTCGCCGCCCCGGTGATCTTGAGCGTGCCACCACCCAGCCAAAGGCTGCTACCCGCAGCCACCACGCCGCTGGTAGGCACAGGCGACGAAGTCGCATCCAGGTGCAAGACGCCCCCGATCACGGTGGTCGTGCCAGTATAGGTATTATTATTGGTCAGCACCCAAGTGCCCGTCCCACTCTTGATAATCCCGAAAGCAGACGTGGTAGACGAGGTGGCGTCTTGGTTCGCAAAGATGCCGGCGATGGTATTGGCACCGGTGTTGGTGCCGCCCAGATTGACATAGCGCAGATTAACGACCTCCTTCTGTTGCGGAATGATGCTGGTATTCGCAAAAATTAAAGGCCCCGTACCGGATGATGACAAATACTGGGTATTCGACGTCGTCGCATTGCTCGTACTCCCTTGGGCGATTAGGCTCAGTTGGCGATTAACCAACGTCAGTCCGCTGCCGATATAAGTGATGAGACTCGCGGTACTATTGAAAGCCAGATTCCCGATTCCGCCACCGTAGCGAACGCCGTCGGCCAGGCTCGCGAAGGAAAGCGCCCCGGCGCTGACGGTTAACGGACCCGTGAAAGTATTATTGAGGCCGGAGAGCACCAACGTGCCAGCGCCGGATTTGGTAAAACCGATATTCGCGCCGTTATCTCCGATATTACCATCCAAGGTCAAAACCCCACCCGAAGTAGAGATGGTCAGCACACCGCCGCCCAAGGTCAGCGCACCAGCGCCCAAATTCAGATCATTCGCCAACAAACCGGTCAGCGTTAAAGTCCCGGTGCCCTGGATATTAATCGGGTTGTTACCAGCGTTGGTGATGGCCGCACCGGAGCTATTTCCAATCGTTGAAGCGGCCGTCACGGTGAAGGCCCCCGCCGTCGCTCCGAGGGCATTCGCATGATTGATCTGCAGGACACCAGCCGAAAGGGTTACGCCCCCGGTCAGGCCCGTATTCGAACCCGCCAAAACTAACGTACCGACACCGAGCTTAGTGATCGAACCGGAACCGGAAATTGCCCCGCCAAACGTCAAAGTATTCGCCGTGACGGTCGCGACACCATTCTCGGTCAAAGTCACCGCGCCGGCACCGAGATTCAAACTCTGCGTCCCAGTGAAAGTGAAATCCCCTTCCCAGCCGATGGGATTATTATTCGTCAACGTCAATGCGCCGGTGGTGGTGTTATTGAATGTCGTGCCCGGCTTGATTGTGAAGACACTGGCCGCCGCACCCAAGGCCGTCGCGCTGTTGATATTAAGGGTGCCTTGATTCAGCTGTAAGCCGCCCGTAAAAGTATTAATTCCGTCTAAGACCAAAGTACCGACCCCGAATTTAGTCACGCCGGCGGAACCGGTGATGGCACTCGTGATCTGTCCGAGTCCGAAAGTATTCGGAGTAAAAATCAGGCCCTCGGAAGCACCGAACGCGAGCGTTCCGCCCGTGACGATGGCGTAGCCGGTGGTGGTATTTAAAATAAGACCCCCCAGGCCGCTATTGTTGACCCCCGAAGTCACTCCGTTAATCGTCGTGGTGCCAGAATTCGTCACAACCGTCGGCGGCGTGAAATTAAGCGTCGTTCCGGTCAAAGCCAGAACGCCGACACCCGTGGATAAAGTAACCGTACCGGCCACCGAATCGATCGCTGTGACGTAGTAGGAGGTCGTCGCAGGAAACGCGCTGCCCGTCACCAAAGAACCGACCTGCAGTCCTACGGTCGAACTTAGAGCGGCCACGGTGGCGTTACTTAAAGTCGTATTACCAGTCGGGGAAGTTGCCGTGGCCGTCAATCCACCGACGCGCAAAGCATACGGATTACTACCCGTCGCCAGACTAAGACTGGCCGCAACATCCGAAATCGTGGTAGCGGCAATGACAGCGTTATTCACTGCCGTCGTGTAAGTCGCGGCACCAAAACCATTGCTGGCTTGGTATTGCACGAACGTACCCACCTGGCCGGGGAAGGTCGCGTTAAAGGCACCGGTACCAGTGGCCACAACCGAGGCGTCATAGATTCCCGCCGCGGTCGCGGCACTGTTCTTATTGGCGGCCGTCGAATTACCTTGGACGACGAAATTTTCGAAGGTGGCGGCGACACCTAAATTCGCCAAAGCGGTCGGAGCCAAAACCAAAGTTCCGCGGGAACTCGCACCACGGACCAAGACGCTGTTAAGCGAAGCACCGGCATTACCGATGGTATAAAGCAACGTCGAAGTGGTATTTTTCGTTAACGTTAAAGTATTACCGCCCGCATAAGTAAAGGTCGTGCCAACTGCGGCATTCGCACCTGTATAAGTCGCAGCCGAAGCCGTACCGGGAAGCAGCACCAACGAACCAGTCTTCAAAACTAAAGCGTCGACGCCCCAGGGCGTGCCCGAGTTAGCCGTATAAATCAACGAGCCCGCACCGGCTTTCGTGAGCGTGAATCCGCCCGTCGTGATTCCCGTGACAAACTTCAACGAACCCCCCGTGTAAGCTCCGATGGTCGCGGCCGCAGCCAGATTGATGCCGCTACTGGCCGTGATCGCACCCCCCGCCGTAGCTGCACTCGTCAACAGGGCACCCGTATTACTGAGACCGGTGCCGCTGAGTGAAATGCTCGTCAGGGTTTCCGCACCGGTCTGCTGCCAATCAAGGCCCCCGCCGGCATTGATGGTAAGGGTCGGCGAAACGGTGGCCGAATTCGTTCCGCTTACCGGAATCGAATCCGTACCAGCCGCCGTTAAGCGGAAGGTTCCACCGTTATTGACCGTAATATTGCCGGAGTGCCATTTGTTAACCGTCGTGGCGCTCGTGATCGAAAATATCCCACCGTTGACCGTTAAGGTCCCCGTTCCCGACGACGCTGTCGTGGTCATGAGCAAAGTACCGTTGCCGGTCTTGGTCAGATTTCCTGTCGCCACGATGCCGCCGGATAAGGTTAAGGTCGCACCGGTTCCGATATTGATCGTCGCACCTGCCGCACTAACCGTAAGCGGCACACTTAAAGTCGCGGCCAGATTCGGATCCAGGATTAAAGCACCCGTCCCGCCGACACCGGTGCCGGCAATCGTGACATATTCCGAACTCGTGCCGCCGATGCTAAGGCGCAAGGCGCCACCGGTATTGACATTCGTGCCATCAGCAGCGCCACCCGCCCAGCCTAAGGCAAGCAAGCTCATCGTGCGTACGACCCCGCTGCTGATATCGACGATGCCGTTATAATTACTTCCGCTGGCGGTCGCCCCTAACAGCAGGGTGCCGGCGCTGGCGCCACCATTGAAGGTGAAACCGTTCGACCCGCCTAAGAATGCCGCGATGGTCGCCTGAGAAACTCCTGTGCCCAGAGTGATGCTCGGGGAAGTAGTGCTTAAAATCAGCGCGTGACTATTATCGCCGGCGAGCACGAAGCCCGAGGTGTTGAATGTCAGACCGCGGACAAAGATACCGACCGAACCACCCACCGTCACCGTCCCAGCAGTTCCGGTGAAAATCACCGAATCGGCAGAGATCGATTGATTAGGCCAAACCACATCCGACGCCGAAACGCCATCCCACCATTTCGCTGTGCTATCATCCCACACAGCTGAGCCGCCCAGACCGGCGCCAGTACCTGAATTATTACCCGCTGCGAGGCCGTCGGCATCCCAATAGTAATTTGCCGCCTTGGAAATCTTCGGCACCGCCAAAGACAAAAGGACCGATGCGGCCATCAGCGCGGCGCGAGAAAATAAGGGGCGTGTCTTGGGAAATTTCATCGGGTATAAACAAGAAAGACATTTTCATGCCTTTCTGTTTTGGGGTACTAAGACTCTGGGGCTTTTCCTCTATTTTGACAATCGATTAAGGGGATAAAAAATCCGAATGTGAGTAACAAATTGGAACTTCGATAAAAGGACGGGATTAGCCCGACCGAAATTATCGGATTCGATTTATAGATTGATAATGGTCAAATAATGCCTATTTGAATGGTAATAATCATTAAATAAGGCTTAATTTTCATTTCTCCCTTCGATTTGAGCGTTTGATGACGATCTCCACCGGTCCGGTTGATTAAAATTAATCACGCCTCCAAGGCAACCGGGTAACAACCAACCGTCGGGCGACGCAATTTATCCGATGAATTTTAAAATGCGCTCGGCCAACATCGCCATGCCCAGGCCAGAGATGCCGATCAAAGTCTCGGTGATCGTCCACGTGCGTAATGTCTGCCCAACCGAGAGCCCCAGACATTCTTTCACCATCCAAAAACCGCTGTCATTGAGGTGCGAGAGAAAGAGTGAACCGCAACCGATGGAGATGACCATGAGTTCCGGACTGGTGCCCGGGTGAGCAGCCAAGACGGGTGCGATGAAGCCCGAAGCCACCGTGATTGCGACCGTCGCGGAACCCGTGGCGACGCGAATAAAGGCAGAGACCAGCCAACCATATAGCAAGAGTGGCAAACCCGCACCGGCGGCGATGGCCGCTAATTGCTGATCGACGCCGGCCGTGCGCATCACGAGCGCGAAGCCACCCCCGGCACCGACCAGGATGAGCGTCATCCCGATACCCGACACGCTTTGTTCGGAGAATTTTAGCAGCTCCGAAGCTGAACGCCCGCAACGTTTGCCGAAGGCCCACATCGCGAAAAGTACCGATAAAAGCAAGGCGATGACGGGGTTGCCCACGAACATCCCAACCTTTCCCCAGAGCGTTTCCTTAGCTTGAAGTAATTCGACCAACGTCCCCGTCAAAAGTAATAATACCGGCAACAACACGGTGAAAAGCGTCAGACCAAAAGTCGGGAGCGTCTGCCCGGCGTTGACGGAAGGCGTGAACTCCGGCGTCGCCACTTGCACGCGTTTCACGGCCAGCTTGGCGAAAAAAGGACCGGCGATCGCGGCGACGGGAATCCCCAGGACGAAAGCCCAGAGGATGACCTTACCCATATTGGCATGGAGCGCATCGATCGCGATGACCGGCCCCGGATGCGGCGGCATCAAGCCATGCATCACGGATAAGAAAGATAAGAGCGGCAAGACGAGGCGCAGAAACGGCTGCCCGGTTTCTTTGGCGAGCGTGATGACGATCGGCAAGATCAGCAATAGACCGACAGCGAACCAAGTCGTCATCCCCACGCAAAGCGCGAGCAAGATAATGCAGAGGCTGATGCGCGAAGGGCCGAGCGTCCGGATGAACTGTTTCGCCAAGACTCCCGCGCCGCCGGATTCCGCGAGCAATTTTCCAAAAATCACGCCCAGCACGATGATCGAGCCGGTGCTGGCGAGCGTATTCCCAAAGCCCGTCTGGAAAGCTTTTAACACTTCGACCATCGTCAGCGTGCCCGGCCCGACGACCACCATCGCACCCAAAGCGAGCGAGCTGATGAGCAAGGCGATGAAGGGGTTAAACTTCAGCCAGGTCACCAACAGGACCAGGACGGCAATGGCAAGAAGAGCGTAGAGCACGGAATCAGGGTTTCGGCGGGGCGACCGTAGCACGAGTAGCACCCGTGCTGATGCCCCCGTCAACCAACAAGGTCTGACCCGTAACGTAACGACTCTCTTCTGATGCCAGGAAAACCACCGGGCCGGCCAAATCATCCGGCGCACCCGGACGCTTCAGGGGAATGCGATCGCAGAGGTATTCCACCCATTCGCGATTTTCGTAGAGCAACGCGTTTTGGGCGGTCTTAAACCAACCGGGCGCCAGACAATTAACGGTCAACCCGTGGCGACCCCAATCATCCGCCAGACTCATCGTGAGCTGCTTTACGCCTCCGCGACTGGCGCCATAGGGCGCGAGTCCCGCATAGCCAGCGACGCATGTCACCGAACCGATGTTGATAATCCGGCCGTAACCACGTGCGATCATTCCTGGAGCGACCGCCTGCGCCGTAAAGAAGGTGCCGCGTAAATTGGTATCGAGGACCAGGTTCCAATCTTCCCACGTCACTTCGAGCGCGGGCTTCCGGGCGTTACAGCCGGCGTTATTAACTAAAATATCAATACGTCCCAACTGCTTTTCCACCGCAGCCACGGCGGCCTTGATGCTATCGTGGTCGCGGACGTCGAGGTCGACCCCGCAAGTCCGACGGCCCAGGGCCTCGATTTCTTTGCGGAACGCGCCCAACTTAGAAGCGTCGCGGCTCGACATCGCGATGTCGGCGCCCGCCTGGGCAAGCGCGCGTGCGAAATATTGCCCCAAGCCACGGCTCGTACCGGTGATAAAGGCGACCTTACCGGTGAGATCAAAGAATGACATGGCGAGAGATTAGACGGCGGGGGCGAGAATGACTTTCATCACGCCAGGCGCACCGGCATGCAGTTTTTCGAACCAAGCGGCACCTTCGGACAGAGGGACGACGGCCGAGATAATCTTATCGACCTTGATCTGGCCCGAGGCGAGCAATTCGATGCAGCGCGGAATTTCGCCGGCCGAGGCGCAGGATCCTTGGAGACGCAGCTGTCGAGTCACGACGATCTGCAGAGGCAGTTCCGTCTTCGGCGTAAGATTGCCAACGAGCGTCACCGTACCGCCTTTGCGCACGGCGTTGATCGCGGAAAGCACCGTGGCGTTGAGGCCGACGCATTCAAAGGCCGCATCCGCCCCCTGCCCCTTCGTCAACGATTTCACGTATTCGGTGAGGTCGCCGCCGGTTTTAGGATTAAAGCTGTGGGTGGCGCCGAGTTCCTGGGCGACGGCGAGGCGCGAGTCCTCTGTGTCGACGGCAATCACCTGGGCAAAACCCGCAATCTTCGCGGCCTGAAGCGTCAGTAAGCCAATCATCCCCGTGCCGACGACGATGGCGGTATCCCCTGGAGCACAAGGCGTAAGGCGAACGGCATGAACGCCCACCGAGACGGCTTCGATCATCGCCGCTTCGTTAAACCCGAGATTTGCTGGGAGCTTATGCAGGATGCGCGCTGGCACCGTGACGAATTCGGCGAAGGCTCCATGGCGACGATAGTCGCCGCAAGAAACGCCGAGCACCTGACGGTTATCGCAAAGATTGACGTCGCCGCGCTGACAATGGACGCATTCGCCGCAGAACACCGTCGAATCGAAAGTCACGCGATCACCAAGCGCGAAGCCCTTTACTTGGGCACCGACGCCCGTGATGACGCCCGCGGCTTCATGGCCCATGACCAAAGGGGGAATCCGTCGTCCCGTGGAACCGTCGAACCCATGAATATCTGAGCCGCAGATTCCACAGGCACGGACTTGAATCAAAACATCCTCGGGTCCGCAAAGCGGATTGGGCACGTCCACATAGGACATCTTTTTGTATTCGGTCAGCAGGAGGGCTTTCACGGAGGAAAGGAAGGCGGGTTTTGGGGAGAGGGCAAGACTTGGTAGGGTTGAGCGCCCTCGCTCAACCGCGGCTGACCAAGGGTGGTCAGCCCTACCTAGGTGCATCGGGTAGGGTTGACCACCCTTGGTCAACCGTCGGAACTCCCTGGGTATTCGACCGAATCGAAGTTTACCTCGAAACCCAGTTAAATGCCGCCGATGGAAAACCTACCGCAAAGAAAGCATCTACCTCACTCACTTCCGCAGTGGGTAAACCGTGAAGACCCTTTTTTCGTCACCCTCTGCTGTAAGCAAAGAATACGTAACTCGCTCGCGCACCCCGAAGTATTCGCGACCATCATGGAAACAGTTTGCATTTACGAAAAGGTGGGGAAATTAAACCTATACAGTATGACAGTAATGCCGGACCATCTTCACCTGATTGCTCGATGGAATCACGGACTAAGCCTTGGAAGAACAATCCAGTCATTCAAGGGCATCATTGCCAAACGACATGCCATTGAATGGCAGCAAGGCTTTTTTGACCACCGAATTCGGTCCTCCGGCGAACTTCGCGCCAAAACCGCCTATGTCCGGGCCAACCCGATAAGGGCCGGGCTTGTGAAAACAGAAGCTGATTGGCCCTTTGCTTACCTTTGTGGCGATGACAACGGCTGACCAAGGGTGGTCAGCCCTACCTTAACCGCGGTTGGCTGAATCGGCCAGCCCTTCAAGAATTAAATCCCTGCCCCTCCGGCGGCCTTCAGCCGCCGGTCAGAATCCTGCGCCTTTTACCTTTGTCTGAATACTCAAAAGATTCTTGTTCGAAGTGATGAAAAGCGTGTGGCCATCAGCTCCCCAGGCGAGGTTGGCCGTTGGCTGACCAGTCATGATCGTGCCGAGGTGCTTACCTTCCGGAGATAAGATCAGGACGCCACCAGGGCCTGTCGCCCAAATATTTCCTTTTTCGTCGAGCTTCAATCCGTCGCAATTTCCCGGACGATTAGCACCCTTCAAAGACGAGGCCTTAAAAATGTCGCGCAAATGAGCACCATTGAGATCACAAGCGGCAATCCGAGTGTCATTCGGATCGGAAATAGCGATATAAAGGGTCTTCTGATCGAGGCTCAACGCGATACCATTAGGCCATTTGACCTCCTTGGAGATCAAGGAAACCGACCCATCAGGCGATAGTTTAAAAATACCGTGGAAGTCTAGTTCAGCGGTTTCATCGCCCAAGCCATAGGGCGGGTCGGTAAAATAAATCGCTCCGTCTTTGGCGACGCACAAGTCATTCGGGCTATTAAAACGACTCCCTTCGAAGTTGGTAGCGAGTTTCTTGAATTTCTTGTCGGGCAAAAGTTGTGCCACGCAGCGATCGCCATGCTGGCAGAGCAACAAGTTGCCTTTAAGGTCGACCGCCAAGCCGTTCGAGCCCTGCCGGCCGGATGGTTCCGACGTGCCGCTGGGCTTCAAGAAAACTGAAGCCCCCTCCGCGCCTGGACGCCAAGAGAAAGCGGCGTTATTAGGAACGTCCGAAAAGATGAGTTTATTTTGAAACCATACGGGCCCTTCCGACCAGGTAAAACCCGTGGCCAAGACTTCCACCTTGGCGTCAGCGGCGATCAGTTCATCCATCGCGGGCTTTACCGTCCGGTCGATGGCGAAGCGATGGGCAACCTTGGGCTGATCAGCCGCGGACAGCGAAAAAGATAAGAATACGAGAATAAGGGCGGCCTTCATAGATGTGAAAAGAATTGAACCCTTCGACTGGCAAGACGCAAGACTCCGCACTAGTCGTGAGGGCATGAATTCACTTCCGCTCTACCTGGACGGTGCCCGAGCCGAACAAGTTACGACGCGACTTAAGCCTGGGGCGTGGAAGCCAAGACCCCGGTAAGTAAATTCACTTTCTTGGGCGATTTCCCACCCCTTTCAGGTTGGCAACCTTTGGGGCAAGGGTATGTCCTATTGATTATCCCATGAAATCTACGCTCCCCCTCCTCGCCCTCCTCTTGGCCGCCCTCGGTGCAGTTGCGGAAGAAGTGAAACTCGTCGAACAAAAAGATAAGCAGCAAATCGACGTGCTCGTCGACGGCCAGCCTTTCACTTCCTACGTCTACTGGTCCAACCAGAAGAAGCCTCTGCTCTCCCCTTTGCGCACTTCGCAGGGTAACATCTTCACCCGCGGCTTCCCGCTCGAGAAAGTCGCCGGCGAACGCACCGACCACCCGCATCACATCTCTTCGTGGTTCAATTACGGCAACGTCAACGACTGTGATTTTTGGAACTCGCCGCCCGAAGGCTTCGACCGCGACAGCAAGATTCCCTACGGCGCCGTCCGTCACAAAAACATCAAGGCGCTCGCCTCGGGCACCGGTGCCGCCACCCTCGAAGTTTCCTCGGATTGGATCATGAACGATGGCTCTAAGGTGCTGCAACAGGACGAGACGCTCGTCTTTCGCGCTTCCAAGGACCTGCGCATCATCGACCGTATCATCACTTTGACCGCGCAGGAAAAGGACGCCGTCTTTAAGGACTCCAAGGAAGGCGCCATCGCCATTCGTCTCACGCGATCGCTGGAAGAACCTTCCTTGAAGCCCGAGATTTTCACCGACGCTTCGGGCAAACCTACGGCCGTGGCCAAAATGGATAATACCGGCGTGAACGGCATCTACCTGAGCAGCGAAGGAAAAGTCGGGGAGAAGGAAGCTTGGAGCACGCGCGCGAAATGGATGACCCTTTCCGGCAACGTGAAAGGCGAAGACGTCTGCGTCGGGATCTTCGACCACCCGAAGAACAGCACCTACCCGACCTACTGGCATAACCGCGGTTACGGCCTCTTCGCGGCGAATCCATTCGGCGCCAAGGAATTTACCAAAGGCAAGACCACGCTCAACTTCACGATCAAGGCGGGCAAATCAGAAACCTTCCGCTTCCGCATCCTGATCCATTCGGGCAAGCTCACCGCCGCACAGACCGAGGCGCAGTACCAGCAATTCCTCCAGGATGTGAAGTGAAGTCGGACGAGCTTAAGCTCGCTGACTTCACAGGGACAGGACTAGGGACAGGGACAGTCGAAATAATGAAGGGGCCGCTAGGCCCCTTTGTATTTGGGTAGGGGCGCGACTGCGTCGCGTCCGTGGGCGGACGGACAGCGGTAGGGACGAAAGACTTGCCCGGTAAATCCAACTCGCTTCGGCGAACGGACGGGACGCAGTGGCGCCCCTACCCGAGGCAGCAGAGGGCAACAGCAAAGGGAGACCGGAAACGGACCTTACGTGTTAGGAATTCGTTTCGGGTGGCGGGTGGCGGCCCCGGGTGGCAGGTGGCGGGTTTCCATCCAGCCATCCAGTCCTTAACTCAGTTCTCCACTCAGCCCTCTAATCTGTCAGCCGCCATCTGCAATCGATTCAGCCATCGACCCTATCTTAGCCCTGTCTCGACATCCCTCATTCCCTGGCTGAAATAACCTTCAACGCCATGAAACTTCGCAAGCTCGGCCATTCAGACCTTCACCTCACCCCCATCGGCTTAGGCACCTGGGCGATGGGCGGCCCCGATTGGAAATTCGGCTGGGGTCCGCAGGATGACGCGCTTTCCATTCGCACAATCCACGAAGCCTTGGCGCTGGGCATCAACTGGATCGATACAGCAGCAGTGTATGGTCTCGGGCATAGCGAGAAAGTTGTCGGCAAGGCCTTGAAGGAAATCAAAGGTCCACGCCCTTTCATCTCGACGAAATGCGAACGTTGCTGGGATGAAAACGGTCAGATTATTCCACGCCTCAAGCGGGCCAGCGTTCGGCAAGAAATCGAAGATAGCCTAAGTCGGCTTGGCCTCGACACAATCGACATGTACCAGATTCATTGGCCGCAGCCCGATGAAGATATCGAAGAAGGCTGGGCGGCCATCGCCGAACTCATCAAAGAAGGCAAAGTTCGTCACGCCGGCGTCAGCAATTTCAGCGTCGCCCAACTCAAGCGGATCCAGCCCATCCACCCGGTTACCTTCTTGCAGCCACCTTACAGCCTGCTGTCACGCGGGATCGAAAACGAAATCCTCCCTTACTGCGAAGCGAACGACATCGGCATCATCGCCTATAGCCCGATGCAAAAAGGACTGCTGAGCGGCAAGGTGACCCGCGCATGGGCGAACGCCCTTCCAGAAAATGATCATCGCCGGGCGGACCCACAATTTATCGAACCTTTGCTCACCAAGAATATCGAGTTCACCAAAGCGCTGGCGGAAATCGGCCAACGCTACGGTCGCAATACCGCGGAGCTCGCCATCGCATGGGTGCTGCGCAAGGCTCGCCTGACCGCCGCTATCGTCGGTGCCCGCAAACCCGGACAGCTGAAGGAAACTGTCGGTGGTGGGAAATTTGAAATCAAGCCCGACGACCTCGCGAAAATCGAACTTTTGCTTAAAATCAGAGGGTAAATCGCCATCCCGGGACTGTATCGGGACGCGTGCCTTGGCCCTTAATCCCCAGTTAAGGTAATTTTTGTTATTATTTAAAATCCTCCCCATGCGACTCCCCAAGTTCTTCCTGCTCATCGCTCTCGCCGGCCTCGGCGCCCAACTTTCCGCTCACGTCACTCCGATCGAGGATAAATATCGAGCACCGACCGAGGCGCCGCTGCTGACGCCCAGCGCCAAGTTCGTGATGACAAGTACCTACTTGGCCGCCTCGCCTGGGAACGCGCCCTTAGCGGCGATCCCCTTCCAGTCCTTTGCTAAGAACGTCAGCGTCCGTTGGGATGAAAAATACCTTTACGTCGAAGCGAAAGGATTACCCGACCACCCGCTCATGGCCGGGATCAAATCCTGGCAGCAGCAAGTGCCCATTCCCCAGACCTACGCCGGGACATCTGCTTGGCGGATTCCGCTCAAGCCCGTGCCCGCCAAGGAGCCCATGTCCGCCAAGACCCACTTTATGCGCGGAGCCATCGCGCTCGCGGCTAACGGGGTACCGATTTTTAACGCCCTCAACAACCGCGGCGACGACGCCAAGGCCTCCGGCGAACTCGACGACTTCGGCGGCCACTGCGGCAAAGCAGACGACTACCACTACCATGACGCCCCCGTGTTCCTCGAGAAAGAGCTGGGCAAGGGCAAGCCCATCGCGGTCGCCCTCGACGGCTATGCAATCTATGGCTTCAACGAGCCTGATGGTTCTTCTCCGGGCAAACTTGACGCGTTCGGCGGACACGAAACCAAAGCGATCGGTTACCACTACCACGCGCAAAAGAAGTATCCTTACATCAACGGCGGCTTCCACGGAGAAGTCGTTGAAGTAGACGGCCAAGTCGACCCTCAGCCCTCCGCGAGCCATGTCCGTCGAACCGGTTCCAGTTACACGCAAAGCCCGCTCCGCGGTGCGTTGATCAAAGATTTCACCGCCTCAGCCGATGCCAAGAAATACGCGCTTAACTATACGCTGAATGGTAAGTCCCTCAGCGTGAAATACACGCTCAACGCTGACAAGACCTGGACCTTTATCTACTCGAACCCTGATGGCTCCACCGCCACCGAGACCTATACTCCGGGCGAACGCGGGGCCGGCGGCGGCAAAGGCAAGGCCGGTGAAAAAGGTAAAGGCAAGGCCACCGAAAAGGGAAAGCGTCCTCCCTCTGAAGGCGAAGATGCCAAGCCGAAGGGAGAAAATCTAGACGCCGAACCAGACGAAGAGGCCGAGCAAGCCGCACCTCCTCCAGGTGAAAGCAAGGGCAAGGGCGGCGAAAAGGGTAAAGGCGGCAAGGGTGGCAAAGGCGGCAAGGGCGACAAGCCTGGCATGGTGAAGCCCTCCATGGCCGATACCATCCAACTCAGCGTCTACGCCGACAATTGGTTCATCCTCTACATCAACGGCAAGCTACGCGTGGTAGATCCGATTGATTACATGCCGCACAATGTCGTCACCGTCGATATCCTGCCGGAATATCCAATGACCATCGCCGTCATGGGACGCGATAACGCCGACCCCAAGACCGGGCTGGAATACGGCGACCACATCGGCGACGCCGGGCTGATCCTGAAATTCTCCGACGGCACCGTCACCAATGCCAAATGGAAAGCGAAGAGTTTCTTCAAGGGCCCGCTCAACAGCGACGTGAAGAACCCCAAGGTCGAGCACACGCCCCTTCCCGCGAACTGGTTCGCCGTCGATTTCGACGACAGCAAGTGGGCTAACGCCACCGAGTACACTGAGGAGCGCGTGAACCCGAAAGAGTCTTACACCAAAGCCAAGGAAAGTTTTAGCGGAGCGAAGTTCATCTGGTCCGAAGACCTCGACCTTGATAACACGGTTATATTCCGGACCAAAGTCGAAGCCCCCGCCGGCTTCAAGCAACGCTGGACCACGAAGTCCGAGTTCGATCTATCGAAGCCGTTGGGGCAGTGAGCGGGAGGACCTGAGGGCTGGAGAGAAGTTAAACGCCAAAGGGAGACCGGAAACATCTCGATTAACTGCGGTAGGGACGGCTCTCCGAGCCGTCCGCTCGTCATTGCTTGACGGCGGGCTCGGAGAGCCCGCCCTACCCTAGGCAGCCGCCGCGGTTGAGCGAGGGCGCTCAACCCTACCCGATGAGGAG
>CAINMU010000074.1 GCA_903850885.1 uncultured Opitutia bacterium
AGGACCCTTGAGCGAGATATTGGCATTGGCTACGGCGTCGTTCGAACCATCCAGTGCCAAGACGCTACGGAAGACGCCACCGAGCTGAACGGAGACAATCGCAAGCTCGGGACTATCGCCCAAGGCGATGGCGAGCTTCTCGGCGACGGGGAATTCGATGTCGGCGACGGCGACGGATTTGTCCGCCAGGCCGGCCGCAATGGCCTTCGCCCCGGCCTTCGTGCCGCTGATGCCATCGAGCAAAACCTTGCGATCGTTCACGGTCAACGTCGGGTAGAGCTTCATCGCCAAGGCGGCGGCCTGCGGAGAACGAGAGCCGACTAAAGCGCGTAGGGCTAGATTCGAGATTTCCACCGGCGTTGTGCCAACAAGCGCAGCGATAGCCTCGGGCTTAGTCGTGCGGAGCTGCTGAAGTCCGACCAGAGCATCGCGACGTGAATCCTCGCGGGCGACCATGGCGAGCAGATCGTCCTCCAACTCGAGTAATTGGAATCCGCCGATGAGTTGGGCGGCCAAGGCACGCTCAGCGGCACCCTGTGCAAGCAATGTATGCACGGCCTCAGTAACGACGGGCCCGACCTTCACTGCATCGAGATCGGTGCGGGTGACAAGCAGGAGCTCCACAACGCGATTACGCACCGCCGCATCGGCCAGGAGCTTGCGCAGCACGGTGACGCTCGCGGGCTGATCCAACGTCTTGGCAACGGCGAAGAGTTCATCCGGGCCGGGAGCGCGGTTCAGCTGGCCGACAAGTTCGGCGATGAGCGGTGCGCCGACCTTCGGGTCGAGTGCGAGCGCGGCAAACATGCGTCCTTCGGCGGGGAGCGATTTAGCTATATCTGAAGCGAGGAATGTCGCGACGGCCTCGGGCTGACGCTCGAGATACATGCGAATAAGGAAACGTTCGAAGTCGCGCTCATAGGCGACGCCGACCTTGATCGGCTTGCCGCGACGGTCCGGGGCGGTGGGAGCGTCGAGAGAAGGACCAGCAAAACGCATCAAGGCGCCGAGGGTGGCAGGAGACTTAACCGAAGCCTCGCCGAGTGTCTTGATCGCGGCGGCGCGAACTTCCGCGTCAGGGTCGGCCGCAAGAGCGACGAGAGCATCGAGATGAGGAGCCCACGCCCCGAAATGGCGTAGCGCGTTCACGGCCTCGCGACGAACATTTCGATTCGAATCAGCCAAAAGACGCACCACCAAAGGTCCGACCTTGTGGCCGTACTCGGTCAGGACCCAGAGGGCCTGGATGCGGCGAGCGGGCGAAGCGGAGGCGTCTTCGGCGATGGCCAAGAGCGCGGCGGATGTCGCTTCTTCGTGACCCCGGTCGGCTAGCGTCTGCCAGGCGAGATGGGCGTCAGCGGTCACCTTGGAGCCCAGGCGGGCGACGAGATCAGAGGAGGAGAGCTTGGTGTAATCCGGCACCGCCTGCGGCACGAAGCCCTTGGGCTTGATACGCCAGATGCGACCCGACTGCTTGTCGCGGTCGGGGTGATTACGGGCGACTTCGTTGTGACTGATAATCTTATTATACCAATCAATGACGTACAGGCATCCGTCCGGACCCATCGTCATCGCGATCGGACGGAAGAAAGGGTCGTCGCAGGTGACGAACTCATCGAGATGCTCGAGGCGATAGCCGGAACCCTCGCGGTGCTGGCGGATCGCGTTGACCTTCGAGGTGATCGGATTGGCGACATACATCACGCCGTCGTAGCCTTTCGGCCACACGCCGACATCGGAAAGCGCGAGGCCGCTCAAGCCCGTGCCGCCCATCTTGAAATCAGGGGCTTGGATCGGGAAAGGCGGCTGATAGGATTTCGCCAGACGATCCGCACAACCGGGATATAATGCATACTCGTGGAATGGCATCACCGGGTAGCCAAAATCGTTGGCCTCCTGGATGAACACTTCCCCTTCGCCCGTCAGGACGAGACCCCAGATATTACAAGGGCCGACGCTGGTAGGCTCAAAGAAGCTGCCGTCCGGACGAAAACGCGCCATGCGGGTACTAGGGAAATCGATCTGGTCGCCTTTCGCGGTGACGACCGTACCCTTATTGAAGGCGCCTTGCGCGAGCCACATCCATCCGCCAGGCGCACGCGTGAACTGGTGCGGGAAGAGGTGCGAATCCTGCACGCCAAAACCCGTCAGTAGTACCTCGCGCTTATCGGCCTTGCCGTCGCCGTCGGTGTCGCGAAGGAAGACGATATCATGGCCATGCTGAACGATGGCGCCGTCCTTGTAAGGCAAAACGCCCTCGGGAATGGCAAGCCCATCGGCATAGGTGCGCGGCTGATGCAGACCCGATTCAAAGGGCTTATCAAAGATGATGACCTTATCGCGGGCGTGAGATTTATAAAGCGCTTCGGCGGCCGCCGGGTTCTCGTTGGCATCAACCGGATACTCCAGTGCGGTGCTGGACCAAGCCCTGCCCTGCTGGTCGAAGATCAGCATAATGAACTTACCGAGGTCGGCGGACTCCTTGGCGAAAAGCTCGATCTCAAATCCTTCCGGAAGTTTGAATAACTTCTGCTGCTCCTCGGCGGAACGACGTACGCCCTGCACGTTGTTGTAGCTCGTGTCGCGTTTCGCTGGTGCGGCCGCGGCCTTCGCCGGCTCGGTCTTCTGTTCCGTCGGCTTCACTTTATCCCACGTCAAAGCACCCGGCGTAGGCGGAAGTTCTTCGATTGAGACATCCTTCACTTGGACTTCGGCCGGGCCACCGGCATGAATCTGGAGTCCGATCTTACCGTCTTGGGCGATATTAGCTTCAGTCTCGGTGAAATCGAGCGCCGGCACTCCGTTGATCCAGCTACGAATCCGTGGGCCTTCAGCGAGGATACGATATTCGTTCCAATCGCCTTCTTTAATCGCCGCGAGCACCGCCGCCGGATTGACGGCATCAGCGACGACCTTTTTACGGCGACTCTCATCATAGAGCTTTCCGTACCAGCCCTTGCCGTAGTCGACCTGATAGCCACTCATCTCCGAGCTATTCGGAACGCGCACGCTACGCATCTGAACGCCGCTGTTGACGAAGCCTGTGCCCGTGAGACGTAACTTCACGCGTAAATCAAAATTCTGATAAGACTTCTCGGTCGCGAGGAATAAATTCTTGGGCACCTTCTCCTTAAGAGATCCGCCGCGGATTTCGCCGCCTTCCACGCGCCACCAGGCCGTGTCACCCTCCCAACCGGTAAGCGACTTGCCATCAAAGAGCGGGGCAGGAGCAGCGTTTCCAAGAGCCATCAGACCGAGTAACATCAGGGCGGTGAGGAATAATCGGGGCGTCGACATAAGCAGGGGGTAACGGGGAATCTAGACAACATCCAGCAATCGACAACCCTGCTCATGCCCGCAAAGCACAACTCGATTACCGCTAAATGCACATCCGGAGGGGCAAACAACCAAGCCACGCTTGCATCTCTGCCCCGAACCCCAAGGTTAAGGCCATGTCGGCATCCCATAAGCTTGTTCGTGATTGCGAGGCCACCCTCATCCCGGCGGGTGACGTGGTCATCCTTGAGGCTGGCACCGAAGTGCAAGTCGCCCAAGCCTTGGGCAATTCGGTGACCGTCCGCACGACCATGGGTCTATTTCGGATTGCCGAAGCCGACATCTCAGCCCTCGGACCAGAGGCACAATCGCTCTATGGCAGAAAGGGAAATGCGACGAGCACGAGACCGCTCGATCAAGATGCGCTCTGGGAAGCCCTGAAAGAATGTTTTGATCCGGAAATTCCTGTCAACATCGTCGACCTCGGCCTGATCTATCATCTGGAATTATCACCCGGCGAAAGAGGCGGACAAAAAGTCGCCGCCAAGATGACGCTGACGGCCCAAGGCTGCGGCATGGGACCGGTCATCGCGGCGGATGCCAAATCCAAATTGGAAGCACTTCCCGGAGTCGAATCCGCCGAAGTTGAAATCGTCTGGGACCCAGTCTGGAATCCGCGGATGATTTCCGAAACGGGACGCAAGCAGTTGGGTCTCGAATGATACCTGAGCTCATCCAGCATGGCACGGGGCTATACCTGCATGTGCCCTTCTGTGCTTCGACCTGCGATTTTTGCGCCTTCTACCAAGAACAACCGAAGCGCGGCGATATTGACCGATACCTTGATGCGATCGAGCGTGAGATGGAAATCAATCCTCCAGGCCGAGTGGAAACCGCTTTCTGGGGCGGCGGCACGCCCGGCTTACTGCCGGCGGAAGATTTGCTCAGGCTTGGCCAGGCCATGGTGAAAGCCGGTGGACAGCCCAACGAGTGGACTGTCGAACTGGCACCCTCCTCGGTGCGTGCCGACAAACTGGCGGCCCTAAAAGAAGTCGGTGTGACGCGGGTATCCATGGGTGTGCAGAGCTTCGACGAGGCCACGCTTGACGTACTGGGCCGCCGACATTCTCCAAAACAAATTATGGAAGCCTGGGATGCCATCGAATCGACCGGCTTCCAGAGTCGTAACTTGGATCTGATCTTCGGTATCCCCGGACAGGACGAAAAGCGTTGGGCGGCGGACTTAAGTCGCGTCATGGAACTGAAACCTGATCATATTTCCACCTACTGCCTGACCTTCGAGGAAGACACGGCGATGTTCGTCAAACTCTCGCAAGGTAAGGTTAAGATCGATAAAAACCTCGAAGCTCGGCTTTACCGCGGGACTTGGGAGATGCTCGAAGCGCACGGTTACGCGCAGTACGAGACCTCGAACTTCACCAAGCCCGGGCATGCTTGCCGACATAATCTTATCACTTGGGAGATGGGGTCGTGGATCGGCTACGGCCCCTCCGCGTCCTCGCAATGGAAGGGCCGGCGGTGGACCAACCCCTCTAACCTTGAAGGTTGGATGAAAGGCATCGAAGCGGGTAAACCCGTCTGCGAACAGATCAAAGATCTTAACGAAAGCGATCTGCTCACCGATGCGCTCATCTTTGGCTTACGGCTGAACGCCGGCGTCAAACCAGCCGAACTCGCCGCACGCTTTCGAGCCGAACTCCCGCCGGGCGTATCGCGCCTCTTCAGCCATCTGATTGAAGAAGGATTAATGGAAGCGAACGGGGACAGCTTCCGCCTCACCGGTGAAGGTCGGATGCGGGCCGACGCCGTAGGCGTCGCGGTCTTAGAGCAATTTGACTAATTACTTCGCCTCGGCAGCGGCAAGTTCTAGCATCGTGCGGATCACCAACAGCTCGCAGTTGAACCACATCGGGCCAGGCGACTGCATCACCCAAGTCTGATAGCGACCGGGCGCTTTAGGATTGCCCTGCGTCCGAGTGAGCGTGGCTCCGAGGGCGCGGGCTTTTTCCAGATGCAAGCAATCGCCCGTCACGCGCCAGGCAGCCAGGTAGGTCAGGATCAGCTTGGACGAACTCGCACACACGGGGGCATAACAACGGTATTGCTCTAGCACGCATGGCAGGAGCCATTTCTGCGACTTGGCACCAGCCGCTCCGTCCGCGCTCTGCTTCAACGGAGACTCCGTCGGCGGTTGCGACCACATGACAAATTGATCTTCTGCGTAACGCAAGAGATCCAAAGCTAAGGCTTTATCAACTGAGTTTATTTCCTTTTGCTCCAAAAGATGAATCGCGAAATCGCAGGCCTCATGCTTCGTCAGGTTATCGTAAGCCGGCGTCGGTCGGACGTCTTCGAACTGTCCCTGCCAATTCCAGGTGCGCACGGGATTACGCATGATCCATTGCAGAGCCTTATTCCGCATTCCATCAAAACGCCGATCGCCGGTGACTTTTTGAAGATGGTCGAGGAAATCTACGATACGGGTGGGGATAAGCGTGTTATCCGTAGCCGCCAAGCCGTCCTTTGGGTTTACAAAAAGCAACCAGCTGCCTTCCGGAGATTGCCGTCGCTCATAAGTTTCGGCGATAAGCACGGCGGCCTCTAGGTATTTCGAATCCTTCGTAGCGCCATAGACGTCGAGAAAATAGCCTCCGCTTTCCGCTCCGCAGTTCGTCATGTAATGCCCCGCACCCATGTGGGCGCGCAACCGATCGCGATAAAGCGTCGGATGATAAGTCGGCGGATGGAAAGCCCAGGCCGAGCCCGCGGGCTCGCGCAGATTCAACAGGTAGTCGGCCGCGCGTCGCGCGGCCACAAGTGCTTCAGCGCCATCAGAGGGCGCTGGCTGTTGGGCTCCGTAGATTGCCAAGGCAGCGGCGGCGGCACCAATCACCTTGGCAGGATAACGGTAGAGATGAAAGACCGCAGGAGGTTCGCCGTCGGTGAACCAACATTTTAAGTCGGGTGAGTGCGCCAAGGCGCTTAGAGCTGTTCGAGCACTCTCTTTGGCAGGTTGCGCCGGTGCCGGATAGTTTCCCGCAAAAACTGCTGCACGGTGAAAGGTGCGCGTTCCGACCAAGCCTAACTCAACGCCGGCTGCGTCCCGCGCTTCGACCGTCAAGGTCGTCTTGCCCACGGGCACCTGCGCCCACACGGCCGACAAGGGCGCCCAAGGACTCTCTGCCATGAAGTCCAAACTCTTTCCATCGCTGGTCAAAATGCGGAAATGGTAATTCTTAGCCTTGGCTAAGGGCTTGAAGTCAAAAGCGGGGGCATAACTAAATTGCACAGCATGCTTGTTCCAAAACGGTTGCCGACCAGGGACGCCAGGCTGAACCGAGACCGCGGACTCAGCCAAGGCTTGCGCATTCAACTCCGGATCTGGTGGTGTCGCGGCTGACAATGGAAAAGCCGAGCCAAGCAATAAGAA
This sequence comes from uncultured Opitutia bacterium, assembly GCA_903850885.1. Classification (GTDB taxonomy): domain Bacteria; phylum Verrucomicrobiota; class Verrucomicrobiia; order Opitutales; family UBA953; genus UBA953. Next base: position 6,728 of record CAINMU010000074.1, read on the forward strand.
AAAGCAGAAAATCGCCAAGGGGGGTGACATGGATGAGCCTAAACTATCCTCGAACCGACAGAGGTCAATCTGCATGCCGGCAACAGTCGTTTCGAAGGGCACCCCAATCGACACTAAGCCAAGTCGGCTTTTCGTTCTTGCGCGTCCACCACGACTGTCGTGACCAAATCGGAGCCGACATTCGTCATCGAGCGAGCCATATCCAAAATACGATCTACGCCAAGGACGATGCCGATACCTTCGGGAGGAATGCCGAACGTGACCAACAAGCCGGCAATAAGCGGCAGGGATCCGCCCGGAATCCCAGCCACGGCGACGGCGCTCAGGACGGAAAGGAAAAGCAGAGTCAGCTGTTGGGCGATAGTCAGATCGACCCCGAAGACCTGCGCCACAAAGAGCACCACGCACCCTTCGTATAACGCCGTACCGCTCATATTCATCGTGGTACCTAGCGGCAGGACGAATCCCGCGACACTCGGCTTAAGGCCGAGGGTATTCTTAGCGCACTCCAAGGCGGCGGGCAGGGTCGCATTGCTTGAACTCGTCGAAAATGCCGTGATGAGCACGCCGCGGATGTCGCGGAAAAATTCCAGCGGCCGCCGGGTCGTCCAGAGACGCAACCAGATCGACATCGTCCCGAAGAGATGGAGCAGCATCACGGCGAGACAGCCGAGGGCGAAGACACCGAGGGCGACCAGGATGTCGACCCCGATCTTGACGATCACGCTATAGATCATCGCAGGCACGGCATAAGGCGCCAGGTTCAAAGCCAGTTTCACGATGCCGGTCATGAGCTCCGACACCATGTCGAGCGCCGTGAGTAATTGCAGCCGCTTCGTCTCGGCGAGCTGCGTGCCGACCACTCCGACCAGGATTGCAAAAACGATCAAGGGGAGCACGTCGCCAATCGTGCTATTCGAATGCCCCATCACCGCGCCGAAAAGATTCTTAGGCATGAACATCTCGACCAGCCCGCCCAGGCTTAAAGAAGTCGCCGAAGACGAGGCCACGACATGCTTCTGCGCCGCGCCGCCATATTCCTGCATCAGCATGACCTTAGCGGCCGGATCGAGATGGTCGCCAGGGCGCAGCACATTCATCATCAACAAGCCAAGGCCGACCGCGATGGCCATATTCAGGAAGAATAAAGCGAAAGTGCGACCCGCCAAAGGCCCGAGGCGATCCAGGCGGCCGAGCTGCGCCACCCCGGCGGCCAGCGAGGCGAAAACAAGCGGAATCACCACGAAGAACAAAAGTCGGAGAAAAACCTGACCAAACGGATCGAAAATATTTACCGCGACTTTGCGCATAAACTCCAGCGAAGGTGGCGAGTAATGTCCGAGGCCGAGGGTCGCGAGACCAGCGACGACCCCGAAGAGCAGTCCGAAGAGGATACGATTAGCGAGCGGTCGATTGGTTTCTGCCATAGACTAGGGGTAAGGGCTTTTAAGAGCGACTCCGCCGCAGTTCCACTTAATTTCTTACAGACCCCATGAAAACCTTACTTCCGTTGCTGATTTGCAGTTTATTATTTGCGGCCGACGACCCCGGTCCGGCCAAGCCTAAGCAAACGATGCCGATACCTTCTGACGAATCGGCACTTGGTTGGAAAAACCTCTTCGACGGCAAGACGTTAAAAGGCTGGTCGGCCGACCCCAAATACTGGCGCTGCGAAAACGGCGCCATCGTCGGTGAAATCACCCCGGAGACATTAGTAAAAAATAATACGTTCATCATCTGGGAGGGCTCCGTCGCCGGTGACTTCGAATTAAAGGCGGAGTATCGCATCACCGATAAAGGCAATAGCGGCATCAACTACCATAGCACCGATGTCGTGGGTCTACCGTTCGCCTTGACGGGCCCTCAGGCCGACATCGACGGCCAGAACAAGCATACCGGGCAAAATTACGAAGAGCGCGGTCGCACCTTTAACGCATTACGCGGACAGATCACCCGCATTCGGCCCGGGGTCAAAGCGGAGATCATCGGTAGCGTCGGCGACCCCAAGGAACTCGTCGCTTTTATCCACAACGGAGACTGGAACGAATACCACTTGGTCGTCCGGGCCGGCACTCAAATTCATATCCTTAACGGACACGTCATGAGCGTGGTCATCGACGATGAGCCGGCGCTCCATCACCCCGAGGGCAAAATCGGCGTGCAAGTCCACGTCGGCCCGCCGATGAAGGTCGAATACCGGAATCTCCGCCTCAAGACTCCGTAAGCTGGAGCTGGCCTACCAGAAGACGATATAAAGCGCGGCGACCGCTCCCATAAAGAGCACTGAGCCGACGATGAAACCTTGGCCGGGATTAAAGTCTTTGGCCTCCCACTGGAGCGCCTTGGCTTCGTCCTCCTCGTTTTTACAAACCAGACTGATCACCACCATCAAGACCGCGAGGATGACTGTAACCCAGCCCATGCGATCCATGAAGGGCATCGCAGGCGTGAAGATCTTGAAACCTGCGGAGAGCGGAATAGTCAATAATGCGACGGTCAGGGCGCCAACGGAGGTCGCCCCGCGCCAGAAGAAACCGAGCAGGAAAATCACCACGACGCCGGGGCTGATAAAGCCCGTGTATTCCTGGATGAATTGGATTGCCTGATCGAGGCGACTTAATTGCGGAGCGATCACGACGGCGATCAGCATCGCCACCGCGATGGCGATGCGTCCGACGCTGACCAAGCGCACCTCAGACGCCAAGGGGTTCACGTAGCGCTTGTAAAGATCGAGCGTGAAAATCGTCCCAATGCTATTCGCCTTGCCCGCCAACGAAGCCACGATTGCGGCCGTCAAGGCCGCGAAGGACAAACCTTTGAGTCCTGCGGGCAGCAGGCCGATGAGCGCAGCATAACTCTTGTCCGGCTTCACGGCGCCGCTGGCATCGAGTAATTCCGTAGCGAACTGGCCCTGCTGGTGCAGCACATAGACGGCAATGCCGGGGATGACGACGATGAGCGGCATCAGCAATTTCAAGCCTGCGGCGAAAAGAATTCCCTTCCGGGCCGTACCCACTTCCGCCCCCAGCGCCCGCTGCGTGATATACTGGTTGCAGCCCCAATAATTCAGGTTCGCCACCCACATGCCGCCGATGACAACGCTCAACCCCGGCAAATCGCTATAATACTTATGACCTTCGTGTAAGATCATATGGAAGTGCGTCGGCGCCTTCTCGGTCAGCAATGAAAGGCCAGCCAGCACGCCTTCCTGACCGAATTGCGTCGCGACTAAGCTAAGTGCCAGCCAAGTCGTGGCGAGACCACCGACGACGAGGACAAAGACCTGGAGCACATCCGTATACCCGATCACCTTCATGCCGCCGAGGGCGATGAAAAGGGCGAAGGCGGCCAGAAAGAAAACGCAGAGATTAAACGATAGGCCGGTCATGCCTTCGGCGGTGAGAGCACCGAGGTATAAAATGCTGGTGAGATTCACGAAGACGTAGACCAGCAACCAGAAGACCGCCATAATGGTAGCGACGAGCTTGCCGTAACGTTGCGTCAGAAACTGCGGCATCGTGAAGATGCGGTTCTTCACGTAGCCTGGCATCATGAAAATCGCGACGATGAGCAAGGCCGCTCCTCCGCCCCACTCATAGCCGGCAATCGCCAGACCCAGAGCGAAACCCGAGCCCGACATGCCGATGAACTGTTCGGCGGAAATATTAGAGGCGATGATGGAGGCCCCGATGGCCCACCATGTCAAAGCTCCCTCCGCCAGAAAGAAATCGGCCGATGACACGACATCAGCTCGCTTCTTGCGATAGATCCAAAATCCGTAAGTCGTCACGACGACGAAATAGGCAAGGAAGACAAGATAGTCGGAGGTATGCATGGGGATGACGGTCTATTGGGAAATTTTCGTGACCGATGGTCCGCCCGCCGGCCGGGTGACGAACATCACGGGGTCGATCTTGGTGCGTGCCAGATAAGCTTGGTGGAAAGAAGCGGCGGCGGATTCGAGCTTATCGCTGGCGACGAGGGCGATGACGCAGCCGCCGAAACCGCCGCCCGTCATCCGGCAGCCATAGACTCCGGGAATACTTCTCGAGATATCGACCAGCGCATCCAGTTCGGGACAACTAACCTCATAGTCGGCCCGCAGGGATTCGTGACTGGCAAACATCGCCTCGCCGGCGGACTTCCAATCCGCCCGTTCAAGCGCTGCCACAAAAGTAAGCGTACGGTCATGCTCGCCGGTCACATGACGCACGCGCTTGCGTTCAAGTTCCGGCAAGACGCCGCCGCGCGAAAGCAGATCAGCCGAGGTGATATCCCTTAAGGAACTGACTCCGAGTAAACGCGCCGCATGAGCGCACTGTGCCCGCCGGCGCGCATACTCACCATCGACCAAGGCATGCTTGACGCCGCTATTAATCACCAAGACGGAAACCGCCTGGTCATCAATCGGTACGTAACGTACCGATTGATCTCGGCAATCCAGCAACAAAGCATGTCCTGCGCGGGCGAGCGTCACTGCAAACTGATCCATGATGCCACACGGCACGCCGGCATACTCATGCTCGGCCTGCTGACAAAGCAAGGCCTTCACGGGTAGCGGCAAAGATATTTCGCCCAGAACCTCCAAGACCGTGGCCGTGGCGACTTCGAGGGCGGCGCTACTGCTCAACCCTCCGCCGGCCGGAAGGTCGGCGGACACCGCGGCATCAAAGCCGGGAATTTCCCATCCGAGCTTCTGGAAACCAGCGATAACCCCTGCCGGGTAAGCCGCCCAACCGCGAACATCACGACTGATGTCAGAAGAAAGGTCAAAAGTGACGACCTCAGATTCACGAGCGGAACTCCAGACGGCGAGACGATCAGCCCGAGGCGTGACCCGGATGCTCACATGACGGTCGATCGCCATCGGTAAAACCAGCCCATCATTATAATCCGTGTGCTCTCCGATAAGGTTGATCCGGCCGGGAGCCGTCACCACGAACCCCTGCGTCACCGCCGAATCAAGGGGAGGAAAACTCATGCAAACGGAATGGCGGGGCGACCAAGCATCTTACGCCCAACCTAAGCCGCGAAAACGACGGAGCAAGACCAGACCCAATCGCCGAGGTTTAGTTTGCTCACCCTGGTTTATCGGAAATCATCAAATCAAGCCCGCCCCGCCTACCCTAACCATGTACCTCATCCGCTGGTCGCTCACCACCGTCCTACTGACGCTTAGCCTTCATGCCTCCTCCGGGCTACCCGCGGGCTGGAGTGAGATCTCGCCCCGAGATGAAATCCGGCCGGCCTTCACCTACGACGAAAAAGCCTCCACCTTCTCCATCGTCCATGATGACCGGCAAGGCCTGGATGGTTGGTTCCAGAAAACCTTCCCTGTCACCGGCGGCGACTTCGTAAAGTTTTCAGCCCTTCGTAAAACACAGGACGTCGAAAACCCGCGCCACAGCGGACTGTCGCGGGTCGTCTGGAAAGATGCGAAAGGCAAAGCCGTCGCCTCCGACACGCTAGGTGCGAGCGCCGAACCAGAACATCCGATGGACGGCACGACGGATGGCCAAGGCCGCACCATGATTTCAGGCATCTACCGCGTGCCAGCGAAAGCCACGCAGGCGACCATCGAACTTCATCTCCAGCACGCGCCGAAGGGACGCGTCGAATGGAGCGAGGTCGTCTTCGAAAAAACCTCGGCTCCCGTCGCCCGCAAAGTACGACTCGCGACGGTGCAGTACATTCCGACCGGCAAATCGCCGCGACAGAACTGCGAAGAATACGCCCCGATGATCGCCGAGGCCGCCAAGCAGAAGGCCGACCTCATCGTGCTCGGAGAAACCGTCCCATACGTCCACACCAAGCTATCCCCGGCCGAATGCGCTGAGTCCATTCCCGGCCCGACGACAGAATATTTCAGCGACCTCGCCGCCAAGCTTTCCATTCATATCGCCCTGAGCCTTTACGAGCGCGAAGGCCATCTGGTCTACAATACCGCCGTACTCTTAAGCCCGGAAGGCAAACTACTCGGGAAATATCGCAAGGTCTGCCTACCGCACGGTGAAGTCGAGAAAGGCGTGGCGCCCGGTGCAGACTATCCCGTCTTCGACACGAAGTTCGGCAAAGTCGGCCTGATGGTCTGCTACGACGGCTTCTATCCCGAAGTTGCGCGTTCGCTGACCGCCAACGGCGCCGAGGTCATCGCGTGGCCGGTCTGGGGCTGCGACCCCCTGCTCGCCCGTGCTCGCGCCTGCGAAAACCGCGTCTTCATCGTCAGCAGCACTTTCAGCGACCCGAAAAGCAATTGGATGATTTCCGCCGTCATCGATCGCACCGGCAAGGTCTTAGCCCAAGCCCAGCAGAACGGCGCCATCGTGATTTCCGAAGTCGATCTAGCCGAAGCGAACGTCGGCCCCTATAATCTCGGGGATTTCCACGCCATCGTCCAGCGACACCGCCCTGAAGCGCAGAAGTAAGCCGGGGCTAGGCGAGCTTCGTCGAAATCGCATCCCAGAGTGCGATCCGTGACTCGATGGCGGCGACGGCCGCTTCGGCCGCTTCGGCCCATTTGCGATCGTCGTCACCGCAGAGGAGCTCGACCATACGGAGCGAGATGGCGCCATGATGGCCGCCATCGACCTCGATGTGCCGTTCGAGGTAATACCGGAAGGTATCGAGTTTGCCCGGGTATTCGCGACTGAGTCGCGTGACCAGTTCGGTGAACATGTCTGGAATCAAGTCTTCTCGCCCAAAGGTGAAAGCCGCGGCGACCTGGTGCGACCTGCCGTTCACCGCCAGGGCGAAGGTCGCGCCGGAGAAAGCGGCGGCACCGGACGGAACGCCGGCGGAGACCAGCGCGGCGGCGGTCGAGCCACCCGCGCGGACGGACGCGAGTGCCTTATCCACCGCGGCCGTATCGGAGCCAGCCTCATGCATCGCCCGCAGATAGAGATCGAAGTGCGCGATCCGCCCGCCGCGCGGATCGACGTCGGATTCCTCGCCGCACACGATCTCGTTGATCAGGAAGCGGACTTCGGCATCGCCGACTGGGACCCAAGGCACGGTCACGCAAGTCAGGTCGCGCTGCAGGCGCTTCAAGAGCGACATAAAATCCCAGACCGCGAAGACGTGCGAACACATGAAGACGCGCACGTCATCAAGCGAGGCCATGCGCGCATAGAGCGGATGCGCGAGCAGGCGCTGACGGGCAGGCGCAATGCGGGAGCGGACGTCATCGAGTCGGGACATACAATCGAACTTAACAGATTCTACATAAAAGCAAGCAGGGGCGACATCCCGATTTTATCCTTCTATGGCGCCATCACCGCCTATAAATCGTTCGAAGAACTTAGTCGTCCCCCACGCCATCATCCCAGACCGTAGACGGAACTGTAACATAAGACTTTATTATGCTGAGAACGGAACTTAACTCATCGCCATGACCCGCCTCCTTGCCCTGCTCTGCCTGACCGCCATCGCCCTGCCTGCCGAAGATTTCGGCAAGCTTATCTTCTCCGACGATTTTCAGCGCGCCGAATCTCAAGAAACGAAAGATGAACCCGGCAACGGCTGGGGCACGAATAGCGCCGGTCGCGCCAAGAACAACAAGCAGGTCGACCTCCGCAACGGGGCGATGTATATCTATATTCATAAAGAGGCCAACCACGCCGTCTCCGTCACCCACCCCGCTGTCTTCACCGACGGTACCGTCGCCATGCGCTTCATGCTCGAAGACGCCAAGGACAGCCTCGGCCTCGATTTCGCTGACATGGAATGCAAGACCGTGCACGCCGGCCATCTTTTCAAGGCCACCTTCGGTGCCAAGAGCGTGGCTCTGGCCGACCTCAAGACCGGCAACATGGATCTGAAGATCCAGGAAGCCCGCCTCGCCAAGACCTTGACGAAAGAACAGACCGCCGCCCTGAAGGAAAAAGAAAAGTCCTTCCATTGGCCGATCGAGATCGGCAAGTGGCACGAATTGACCGTCAAGGTCGAAGGCGCTGAGATTTCGGCGACCGTCGACGGAAAATCCGTCGGGAGCCTGAAATCCGCTGGCATCGCGCACCCGACCAAACAGATGCTTCGCTTATCCGTACCGCGCAATGCGGTCGTGGACGACGTGAAGATCTGGTGCAAAAAATAAGGCGAGTCGTCAGCCACGGCGCCCGGTGACTTCGCGAAACTTCGCCTCGTAGTCCTTATGGTTCGTGCCCATGAGCCGGTCCCAAATATTAAAGTAGAGGCTATAGTTCCCGCGGAAAACCTCGTGATGTTGGATATGGTTGGTGGGCGTGTTCAAGAACTTGCCCAACCATGAATCCATTAGCCAACGCGGGTGATATTCGTACCCCGTGTGGCCCAGCACATTGAAAGCCAATTGCCAGAACATGAAGAGCCCGAAGGCCGCGGGGTGGATCGGCATCACCAAAATCACCAACGGAAAGATGCCGGCCTGTACGGCGGCTTCGAGCGGGCTGAAACAATAGGCCGCCCACGGACTGGGATTAACGCTTTCGTGATGGATGCGATGAAACCAACGGAAGAGACGCGGGTGATGCATCAGACGATGCGTCCAATAAAAATAGGCGTCGTGGATGAAAATCGCCAAGAGGATGCTAGCCCAGAACCATAGCGCACCGTGCGCATCGATCTTGAAATACATCTGCGTCCAACCCTGCTTTGTCATCCAAAGTGAGCTGGCTCCCACCAGCCCGTAAATCAATACCGTTAGGAGAGACCAGCCCATTTCCCGCCGGACATCCGCGCTCGTCGGATAAGTCGGGATGATTTTCCGCCGTGCCCACTGGCGCTTGAACCAGACGTAACCGAGCAACCAAGCCACGGCGGCGAAGAGAAAGTATTTCACCAGATCGGTGACGGCGATGCCGAAGACTACGATCGGGAAATCCGATAATAAGAAAGGTAACTTTATTTCGGCGAACAATATCATCACTGGGGGCTGTGCTTGATTTGACGCAAAGCCTCATAGGTCGCAATCCCGCAGGCGGTCGAGAGGTTGAGCGAACGGGTCTTGTCGTTGAAATGCGGAATCTTCACTTCGCGCTCCGACCCAAACCACGCATGAATCTCCTCGGGTGTACCCGAGCCTTCATTGCCGAAAACGAGCCCATCACCTTCCTGGAATTGCGCATCCCAGAGGCCGCGCGTCGTCTTGGTCGTGAAGAGCCAGAGACGCTCCGGACGGCCAGGCGAGGCCAGAAAAGCTTCCCAGTTATCGTGGTGGCGGACATCAAGCTCGTGCCAGTAATCCATGCCTGCCCGGCGGAGCTTCGCGTCGTCGATTTTGAAGCCCAGCGGGTGAACGAGGTGCAGCACGCAACCGGTGACGGCGCACATGCGACCGACATTACCCGTGTTAGGCGGGATCTCCGGACGGAGCAGGACGAGATGCAGGGGCGGCTTCACCGGCGGCGGCTCATCGCGCGCGAGATCTCGCGCTTGGATTCACGTTCCTTGATGTCCTGCCGCTTATCGTGCTGCTTCTTGCCCTTGCCGACCGCGAGCAGGCATTTGGCCAAACCGTGCTTGAAATAAATTTTAAGCGGGACAATCGCATGGCCGCCAGACTGGATTTCAGCCACAATCTTATCGACCTCGGACTTCTTGAGAAGCAGGGGCCGCGTCCGGTAGGTGTCATGGTTATTGTGACTCCCGAAATCATATTCCGCGATATGCGCGTGGTAGAGCATCACACCCTTGGGACTGATCTTGATGAAAGCGTCGGCGATATTAGCCCGACCGGCCCGCAAGGCCTTCACCTCGGTGCCCAACAAAATCATGCCGGCTTCGTAGGTCTGGCCAATGAAGTAATCCCGCCCAGCCTTAGGATTGCTGACTTCGGGAAGAGTATGCTCTCGGCGGGCGGCCATCGGAAACGAAAAGACTACGCGCCGGAAAAACCGGCTGGAGCGGACCGGCGCTTAGGTAGGCAAGCGATCTTCGGGACGGAACTCCCAAGTGATGCGGCCTTCGATGATTTCGCGCAATGCCACGTCTTCCGGTGAGAGTTTTTCGAAAACGTCACCCAAGAGGTGATTGAACTTAGGAGGGGTGACGGAATAGTCAGCCGTCGCCCGGAGCTGCTTCACGCGCTTGGAGACGACATTGATCAGAATGTTTGCATCTGGGATGACTTTACGGGCTTCCTGGAGGTATTCGTCGCGCATGGTGGTTTCCCGACTAGGGAACCACTGAACCTAGGGCAGCACCCCCCTCTGGCAAGCGATTTTTGGGGGCAAAATTGCCTTTGCCCTCCCCTTTAACCGCCAATAACTCTCCTTAGCGCATGCAAAACCCGAAGCCTTACGGCCAAACTATGAAATCAAAGGGGGGCCTATTTCGTCTGATCAACGCCCTTCGTTACACCTGGGACGGACTTCGAGCAGCGGCCAAGCACGAGGAGGCCTTCAAGCAGGAGCTCATGATTGTCATCCCCTTGTCAGTCCTCGCGTGGCTCATCCCTGGCATCAGCCTGCTCGAGCACGCCCTCCTCTTTTCGGTCCTACAACTCATCCTCATCGTCGAGCTCATCAACTCGGCCATCGAAGCGAATACGGATCATATCTCACTTGAGCGCCACCCTTTGGCCAAACGCGCCAAAGACATGGGCAGTGCCGCTGTCTTCCTGACAATCGTGATCGCCGTGGCCATCTGGGGCGCTGTCCTCTGGCACCGTTTTGCCAACTAAATAACTTCAGGCTTTCGGAGCAGAGTCATCGCTGGCCGATGGCTTGGCGCTCAGGCGAAGCATGCGGGCGCGCGCATCCGGCGACGATTCGTTAAGTGCGACGGTCACCCAATCAAGCAAGCCGTGGCGGACTTCACCGAGCGTCTCGCACTTACGAAGCGATTCGATGCCGCCCGATGCCGTGATCGCCTTGGCTAACCCGGACATCTCCTTGAGAAAACCGACGCGCTGACAGTCAGGAATCCAGTAGGCTACGACCAAGTGGACGCGGTTGCCATCCTCCGCGGCGTAATCGATGCCAGAAGCCGACCAACCCAACGCGCAAAATATTTCGGCATTGATGCCTTCGACGCGGGCATGCGGACAGGCTACGCCTGGCGCGATGGCGGTGTTGCCGGTCTCCTCGCGAGCGAACATGGCCTCGACCACGCCAGAGTCGTCGGGAATCTCAGGAATAGCTTCGAGTACGCGGCCCAGGAATTCGAAAGCTCCGCGCTTGGAAGTCTCAGTGAGCTCGAACAGACGGCCGGCTTGGAGGGCCTCAAGAAGGATGCGCATGGAAGGGTTTGGGTCAGGCGGCCTGAAGGCGCGGACGAGCAATCAAGTGAGCGAGGGTCACGTAGGCAACCGTCATCAGCGCGAGGGCGGCCCAATAGGTCGCGCCCAAGGACGCACCCGCAAGCCCAAGCCCCTTGGTCCAAGGCGAGAAGGTCAGCCAACAAGCGAAGCAGATTGCGGCGCAGGTGGTCAGCGTAAGCTGCCAAGAGGCTCGGGAACGGATGAAGGGCATCTGCGCCGAACGGATGACGTGCACGACGAGCGTCTGAGTGATGTTCGACTCGATGAACCAGCCAGTATGGAAGAGGATCACGAACTGAAGCCGGCCGGCCTCATCGAGCTGCCCCCAAGCGCCGCCGCAGGCGGCCGGGCAGACCACAAAAAACATTAGCGCGAAGGTGAGATAATCGAAAAGCGAAGACACCGGACCAAGCCAGACCATGAAACCGCGGATACCACTGATATTCCACTGACGCGGCTTGGAAATCTGGTCGCTCTCCACCCGGTCGAACGGAATCGCCGTCTGCGAAAAATCGTAGATGAAATTGTTGAGTAGGATCAGGATCGGGCTGAGCGGCTGGAACGGCAGGAGTATCGCAGCGCCCAAGACCGAGAACATGTTGCCAAAGTTGGAGGAGGCGCCCATCCGGATATATTTTTCAATATTACAGAAGATGCGCCGGCCCTCATCGATGCCGTCAACCAAGACCAGGAGCGATTTTTCAAGCAGGACGGCGTCGGCGGATTCCTTGGCGACATCGACGGCCGTATCGACGGAGATGCCGACGTCGGCGGCCTTAAGGGCGAGCACGTCATTAATCCCGTCGCCCATGAAGCCGACCGTATGCCCTTGGGCCTTGAGCGAACGGATGACCTGCTCCTTCTGCGAGGGCGTCAAGCGGGCCATGATGTCAGCCTCGAGCACGGCGGCGTCAAAGGTCGTCTTATCCATCGCGGCCAACTGAGCTCCCGTGAGGATGCGCCCCACGGGCATGCCGACATCCGCGCAGACCTTGCGGGAAACCAGTTCGTTATCACCCGTCAGGATTTTCGCCCGGACGCCACGGGCACGGAGCCCGGCAAGAGCCGTAGCGGCGGTTTCTTTGGGCGGATCAAAGAAGGCAAGATAACCGAGCAAGACCAGACTGGCTTCATCGGCCGTGCCGAAAACTTCCTTCGAACGATCGAACTCCCGATAACCAAGCGCGATGACCCGGAAGCCTTGAGAGGAAAGCGAGCGATATTCCTCCATGACTTCGTCCTTGATCAACGGAATCATGGTGTGGATTTCGTCGTCGATCTGATAGCGATCGCAGACGGAAAGAATTTCTTCCACGGCACCTTTGCAGATCAGCAAGTGGTCGCCTTCGTGGTCGACGACGACCGACATCCGTCGGCGCTGGAAGTCGAAGGGAATTTCGTCGACCTTACGGCAGCTCCGCTCGACGTCGAGGTCGGTCCGGTTAAGAATCGCACGGTCGAGCAGATTGCGGAGGCCCGTCTGGTAATAGGAATTCATCCACGCGTAACGCAGAACGTCTTCGGAGTCGCGGCCGATGACGTCGACATGGCGCTGAAGCACGATGTGGTCCTGCGTGAGCGTGCCGGTCTTATCCGTACAGAAGATATCCATCGCCCCTAGGTTCTGAATGGCATCAAGCCGTTTCATTACGACCTTGAGCCGGGCGAGCGAACGGGCGCCTTTCGAAAGACAGGCCGCCAGGATCATCGGCAACATTTCCGGCGTAAGACCGACTGCGACCGTCAGGGAGAAAAGGAAGGCGTCAGTTAAATAACCATTGGGATTTGAGTTATGCGTACGCCAGGCGCTGAACCCGAAAGTCAAAGTGACCATCACGAGCATCATGCGGATCATCATCCACACGAACTCGCGAGTCCCGCGCTCGAAGGCCGTGGCATCCTTACGTTCGACCAGCCGGGCGGACATCGCGCCGAACTGCGTATCGCGGCCGGTGGCGAGCACGAGGGCCTTGGCCGAACCGCTTTGCACATTGCTCCCCATCAGGCAACCGTTGGGGCACTCTTGGGCGGAAACATCTCCCGTGACCGTCGCCATCACCACACGCTCGACCGGCATGGATTCGCCCGTGAGCGCCGACTGCGAAAGGAAAAAGTCCTTAGCCTGAATCACGCGGCAATCCGCCGGAATGATTGAACCCGCCGCCAGCACCACGATATCCCCGGGGACGATTTCGTCGATGGGCACGGTGATTTCGACTCCGTCGCGGATGACATCGCAGGTCGATTTCACCATCGCCTGCAACTTCGCGATCGTCGCGGCGGAGCGGCTTTCCTGGAAATAAGAGAGGAAGACCGAGAAGAACACCATGCCGCCGACTAGCGTAGTGCTAAGGATACGCTTAGTTTCGTCGTCCTCGAAGATGAACGAGAGTACGCAGATCACGATTAGCTGTACGACCAGTGGCTCCTTGAACTTGCGGAGCAATTCGATGATTGGGCGCGGGCGAGGAGCGGTGACCGAATTGGGCCCGAAAGCCTCCAGACGCTCAGCGACCTCGGCCGCCGTCAGGCCCTCCCGACGGGCGTTTAAGGCGACAAATGCCTCTTCCTCCGGACCACATAGCAATCTGGCCGTGCGGTGCGGGGCTTCCGCGATGGGCTTCTTTTCGGACATGACGACAAAAGAGAGGCTCAAGCGTAGGTAGCGCCTTGTCGACCAGCCAGCCCATACTCACCGACCTCCCCCACTTTGAGTAGCAAGAGCGTTACGGACAGGTGACCGGCGGAGGCCTAAGGCACAAAAAAACCCGCCAGTTGGCGGGTCTTTATTTCTCCGCTATCGGAGAGAGGGCTTAGGCCTTGGTGACGAGACCAGCCTTGATCGCCTTGACGGACACCCACTGGCGCTTAACCGAGCCGTTAGGCTGGAGCACGCGGATGCGTTGGACGTTGGGGCGGAATACGCGCTTGGTCTGTTTGACCAGCTGGAAGCCGATACCACCGCTCTTCTTGGATTGACCGCGGTGAATGATACGACGGCCTTTGTGAGGGCGCTTGCCGGTGACGCTGCAGATACGGGACATAGTGTTCGAGCTCCTTTTGGAAAGTCGGAGCAAAGGAGTGCTGAGCCGCTTGGCAAGCGGTAATTGGTCGACTAACTCCGTTTCAAAGCCCGATCCAAGGCCTGAAGCCCTGCCGAAAGCGTGTCCGGCGGGGTCAAAAGGCTTAAAACGACACTCTGAGTGATAGCCGCCATCCCGTAAAAATAACCCGGGTGAGCCCAAACCCCCTCATCAATTGCATTAAGAAGGAGCTTCTCCTCCGAAACCCCGGGAGGGAGGGTGATAATCACAGACCAGCCAGAGGCCCGGGGTAAAACAGTGCAACGGCTGCCCGAATTGGTCGCCCAAAGACGGACGGCCGCATCACCTTGGGCCACCCGCGCCCGCACCGAAGCCCGCAATGGCTCAGCCCGGCGAAGCAAATCAGGCAGGGCTAACTGAGCAGGGGTATTTACCGAAAGAAAAGCGTCCGCGATATGCTCCAGGCGACGACAGGCTTCCATTGCGAAATCAATCGGCCCGGCGACGGCGATCCAACCGAGCTTTAATTGAGGGGTCAGGGCGACCTTGGAAAGCCCGCTCAAAACAAACGTGGCGACTTGCGCCTCCCCTGCCCACGTACCTGGCGAAGCGACGCCTTCTGCCGGATAATCCAGAAAGACTTCATCGCACAAAATGGCCAAGCCGTGTTTCTGGGCGAAGCCACGCAAGACATCGCGATCGCGGCGGCTCACAAAAGAACCCGTAGGGTTGGAGGGATTAATGCAGACGATGGCCTTGGTCTGCCGTGTCACGGAAAGACTGGCGGTGTCGATGACCCACTCGCCGGCCAGTTGCACGACCTGATACGGCCTTAACGTCACGCCTTCGAGGGCGGCGATCACTTCGAGTAACGGATAAGCGGGCTCCGGCACGAGGACTTCGTCGCCAGGATTGCACAATAATTTAAATAACCAGCTGTAACTCTCACTGGTACTCGCCGATATAAATAACCGATCCGTGGGCACGCGGGCTCCGCGCACGGTATAATAATCGGAAATCGCCGTGCGCGTCACGGCCAGGCCATGCGGATCTGGATCTTGGCGCTGGATACCCTCACGACGGAGCAAGGAACCCAAATCGGCGACCGACCAGGAGAACCCCGCGTTGGCCGGATTGGAGTCGGATAAATCAATGGTCGTTTGCCTGCCACTTTACGCCGATCACGCGCCTTGCTTAAGGCGTTGGTGGTATCTGCAAAATCAAGCCTGGAGCTGAACATGCCCAGAAGAGACGGCAAGAAAGCGGCACAAGCGAGAGGAAACCATACAGGCGCGGTCCGCTGACCATCCCTGCCCTCATACTTACGGATTGAACTCAGTATCTGCCTCTTCAAAGGTGGAGTCATGTCCCAGCAAGTCGTGAAACCCCGTGTCCGTGGGTTCATCTGCATCACCTCCCACCCCGACGGCTGTGCCGCCGCGGTCCGCGAGCAGATCGCCTATGTGAAATCCCGCCAGCCCCTCCAAGACGGACCCAAGTCGGTCTTGGTCATCGGCGCCTCCACGGGCTACGGACTCTCTTCGCGTATCGCCGCCGCCTTCGGATCTGGGGCCGCAACCTTGGGCGTATTTTTCGAACGTAACGGCGAAGGCGATAAGCCCGGTTCGCCCGGCTGGTATAATACCACTGGGTTTCACGCCGAAGCCAAGAAGGCGGGCCTCAAGGCAGTCTCCATCAATGGCGATGCGTTTTCCGCTGAATTAAAAACCCAAGTCATCGACGCCATCAAAGCCAAGATGCCTGGCGGCAAGATCGACCTCGTCATCTACTCGCTCGCCTCTCCTCGTCGTACCGCGCCCGATGGCGTGACTTACAAGTCCGTCCTTAAACCGACGGGCGCTGCTTTCCACGCTAAGAATCTCGATACCGATCGCAAGATCGTGAACGACGTCACGCTCGAAACCGCCTCCGCCGACGATATCGCGCAAACGGTCAAGGTCATGGGCGGCGAGGATTGGGAAATCTGGATGAACGCGCTCGACCAAGCCGGCGTGATCAAGGAAGGCTGCCAGACCGTCGCCTATTCATATATCGGACCTCAAGTCACTTGGCCCATCTACAAGGACGGCACTATCGGTAAGGCCAAGGAAGATCTCGAGCGCGCCGGCCGCAAAATCGATAGCCTGATGAAGCTCCATCGTGGTCGTGCCTTCGTTTCGGTGAACAAAGCCGTCGTCACCCAGGCCAGCTCCGCCATCCCCGTCGTCCCTCTCTACGTTTCATTGCTCTTCAAAATCATGAAGGCCAAGGGCACCCACGAAGGTTGCATCGAACAGATCCAACGCCTCTTTGAAAAGCAGATGTACAACGGCAACGCCCTAGACTTCGACGAGAACGGCCGCGTCCGCATCGACGACCGGGAGATGGCGCCTGACGTCCAGAAGTCGGTCTTCGACATCTGGCCGACGATCACGACGGAAACCTTCGATGCGCACGCCGACTTCGCCGGCTACCAGACCGACTTCCATAAGAACTTCGGCTTCGGCCTCGCCGGCATCGATTACGAAGCCCCCACCGAAGTCGAACGCCCAATCGAGGACGCTTAAGTGGCTAAAATATTTTCCATCGCGAACCAGAAAGGCGGCGTCGGCAAGACGACGACGACGATCAACCTCGGCGCTGGGCTCGCCCGACTCGGCATCCCCACCCTCGTCATCGACCTCGACGCGCAAGCCAACGCCACCAGTGCGCTCGGTATCGAAAAGACCGAAGGTAAATCGCTTTATAAAGTGCTACACGGCGAAGCAAATGCCGCTGACATGGTCGTCGCGACCTCCACCGATAAGCTCGACCTGATTCCTTCCGAGGTCGATCTCGCCGCCGTCGAATCCGAACTCGCCCAAGCCGAAAACTACCTGACCCGCTTACGAGATGCGCTCGCCCCACTCCTCGCCGCCGGCAAGTACAAGGCCATCCTCATTGATTGCCCGCCCGCCCTGGGCATGCTCTCGATGAACGCGCTGGCTGCGTCGGATCATCTCATCGTCACCCTGCAGACCGAATACCTCGCGATGGAAGGCCTTGGCCAAATCCTCGGTGTCGTCGATCAGCTGAAAGCCGCGGGAGCCGGCGACAAACTGTCCGTCGGCGCGATTGTGATGACGATGTATGACGTGCGTACGAATCTTTCGCGGCAGGTCGTCGAAGAAGTGAAGACCCACTTCCCTGAGCTCGTCATGAAGGCGATGATTCCCCGGACGATTCGGCTTTCGGAGGCCCCCAGTCACGGCAAGACCATCTTCCAATACGACATTCATTCCCCGGGCGCCGTTGCTTACAACGCACTCGCCAAGGAATTCGCCATCCGCTTCGCGCTGAAGTGAGCGACGCCGGCTCACCCCGCGTTCGTAAAGTACTGAGCTTCGAGGAACTCAGGTCCACGCGCTTCGCCGACGGCGTCAACTCGCTCTGCTGGGAACGCACATTGCCCGGCGATTACGCCGAGGTGATTACAAAGATCGGACCTGGCGAAGGTATCGTGCCGCTCGAGGATGAACGCATCCGCTCGCTCGACCTAACTCCGGCCGGACAACTCGCCGCCGAAGCGATGCTCGCCGACCAGCAATTGCTCCGCGACCACGACCTCGCACCGTCGCTTAATTGCGTCTACGACTGCGTGCGAGGCCCGGATGCCGGTACCGTGCCGACGGACGTCACTTCTTTCCATGTCGACAGCGCGCCCGTCGAGGTCGACACCTGGCTCTGCACTTACTACGGCGCCTGCAGCGAAGGCCTCCGTAACGAGGACGCCGTACTCAAGGTTGAGATCCCGGAGATCCGCGCGGCGCTGCTCAAGGAATACGGCGGCGCGGATGATGCGGTGTTCGCCGAGTTCCTGCACGAACATAGCTACGACTCGCATTACGCGCCCAAGCCCGGTGCGACGCCCTACCCGTTCGGCACCTTCACGCTCTGGCGAATCGCGACACGCTGGCCTGGCAGTCTAGTACCGCCCTGCATCCACCGCGCCCCGGAAAACCGCCCCGGCTCTCCGCGTCTGCTGCTGATCAGCTAAGTTACTTAGCCAGCGTGAACTTGAACGGGTAACGACGGTCGGCGTTCCACACGCCGAGGTAGATGTCGCCGATGGAGTCGATGAAGAGTTCGCGATCGTGCTTGAAGACGGGCTTTGCCTGGCTGTTCAGAATGCAGTTTGTCGACGACAACCTTGGGCTCGTTACTGCCCAGCGAAAATAGAACGACAATCTTTGACTTAGGCCAGCCTCACTCCAGAAATATATGAGCGCTTACCCATGCTATCTCATTCCGAACTTCTGCAACTCAAACGCTGGAACACGCCCACAATCTTCAACGGCTGGGAGCAGATCACCCGCCGCGACCCGGCCAAGGAAGGCTTCAATCTGGAGGAGACGCGCGACTTTATGCCGCAGATGGGCCCGATGGTCGGCTACGCCGTGACCGTGGTCATCGAACCCAGCAACTCGGCGCACCGTCAGAGCAACCCAAAGGCCTGGGATGAGTATCGCTATTACCTCGCCAGCATCCCTGGCCCCAAAATCGTCTGCGTCCAGGATCTAGATAAGCCCCACACCGTCGGGGCATTCTGGGGCGAGGTGAATAGCAACGTCCACCGTTCGCTCGGATGCGTCGGCACGATCGTCGACGGGGCGATTCGTGACGTCGACGAGATGACCAACGCTGGCTTCAAGGCCCTGGCCCGCCGGATGTGCGTCGGCCACGCCCACACCCATCCTGTGCGTTGGAATTGTGAAATTGAAATCTTCGGGCGCAAAGTAACCCCGGGCGATCTACTCCATGCCGATAAGCACGGGTTCATGGTGATCGCACCCGAGGATCAACCGCGCCTGCTCGAGGCGGCGAGTTTCATGGATGCCAACGAGTGCCAGACCATCATCCCGGCCGCGCGCAACACCGCCGGACTATCCACAGAACAAATCATCACCAACCTATCCGAAGCTGGCGCGCAGTTTGGCCGCAACGCCAAGGCCAAGTTCAGTCGCAGCGGTGAATGGTAAATCGTTTACCATGCGCCTCACGCCTTTCATTGCTTTAGTCCTGTCCGCTTTCGCCCAAGCGGGGGAACCCTTCCTCGAGAAGCTCGATCTTTTCACCGTGGGCGAAGACCCCGCCTACAAACTTTACCACATCCCGGGCGTCGTGGTGACCGCCAAAGGAACGGTATTAGCCTGGTGCGAGGCCCGCAAACGCGCCTCCGGGGTCACCGACTGGGATGACATTCGCATCCTCCTGCGGCGCAGCACGGACGACGGCCTGACCTGGAGCAAGCCGCAGAGCATCGCCGACGTGCCCGGCCCGAAGACCAAGAACCCCACCGCTTTGCTCGTCAAGAGCGTTGACCCGAAAGACGTCACTTACGACAACCCCGTACTCATCGCTGATAAGAGCGGCGCGGTGCACATGCTCTTCTGCCTCGAGTACATGCGCTGCTTCTATCAACGCAGCGACGACGACGGCCTGACTTGGAGCAAACCGACGGAGATCACCTCCGCCTTCGAGGGTTTCCGGAAAAACTACGACTGGAAAGTCCTCGCGACCGGGCCGAACCACAGCATCCAACTCCGCACCAGCCGGCTGGTCGTGCCGGTCTGGCTCTCCCTTGGCACAGGTTCGAACGGCGGACATCACCCGAGCGTCGCGGCGACGATTTTCAGCGATGACGCTGGACGGACCTGGCAAGCGGGCGAAATCGCCGCCCCAGCCACGACCGAGTGGGTCGACCCCAACGAGACCACCGCCGTGGAACTCAGCGACGGACGCGTCATGCTCAACGTCCGCAACGAATCCAAACCGAATCGCCGTCTCGTGACCGTCAGTGTCGACGGCGCGACCGGATGGAGCACCCCCCGCTTCGACGAAGCCCTCTGGGAACCCGTCTGCATGGCCAGCTTGATCCGCTACGATTTTGGCGGACAGAAACTGCTCCTCTTCTCCAACCCGCACAATCTCGAGAAAGCGAAGGGCAAGGCCGAACCCGGCAAGTATCGCGACCGCAAGAACATCAGCGTTAAGATCAGCCGCGATGAAGGCCAGACCTGGATTTCCAACAAGACCATCGAGGCCGGGCCCGGCATGTATTCCGACCTGGCCGTGACCCACGCCGGCACAATTCTCTGTTTCTACGGCCGTAGCGGCGAGAGCCAAGGATCGGCACCCGGTTTAGCTGCCATGGCGGGCGGACGCCTAACCCTGGCCCGGTTTAATCTCGAGTGGCTGAGTAAACCATAACCGCGCTCACTGCACTTCGGCTGCAATCTCATCCCAAAGTTCGTCGATTTGGGCCGGCTTACGCACCGGCCGGCCAGCTTCGATGAACCAGTATCGGGCATTGCTGAGGTCGCCCTCGATGAGATGCAGCAACGCATGCAACCAAGAGCCGATCGGCGTCTCCATGTCTTGGGCGATCTGATGCGCCGCATCCCATTCGCCTTTCTTGATCAACCAGAGGGCCTTCGCCTCCAGCGAAAGGCTCTTGGGCGGCACAGCGTCCTTAAGCGCTGATGCTTTCAGTTCAGCCAACGTCATGTGGCCACCCTAATGACGGGATGCCTTGACGCAAGAAGGCTTCCCAACTCGATAGAAGCATGTCCGCTCAGTCACGCCGTGCCCTGACCGGCGTGCCCGCGCACGCTTGGGCGGCCTGCGCCTGCTCGGAAGGCGCCGACCGCAGCGTCCTCGTATTACTCGCTTCAAATCTCGGCGCAGCCGAAACCCTGGCCGAAGAAACCGCCCAACTCCTGAGCGAGATCAACGGCAGCAAGCCAACCGCACGCACGCTCACCGAAGCCGATGCCGCGGTGCCCGCCTTCGAAGCCGACTGCGATTTGCTGGGCGTCCTTTCCGCCCTCCGGCACGGCCAGCATACCGCGCAACGGCCGTTGCTCATCGCCTGCACTCCGGGCTCGCTTGTTCGCCGGGCGCCCGACCTCGCATCGACTGCCGAACGCGAACTTGTCGTGCGTAAAGGCGGCAAACTTTCCATTCAAAAATTTGCCCAACGGTTGGCCGAAGATTTCGGCTATGCCCACGAAGCACTCTGCGAACAACCCGGAGAGTTCGCGCTCCGTGGCGGCATCCTTGATGTCTATCCGCTGAACGCGCAGATGCCCGTGCGCATCGACCTTTTCGGCGATACGGTCGAATCACTCCGGCCCTTCGATCCGGCCACCCAACGCAGCGAAGGCGAAGTTGAAGGCCTCGTCATCTGTGCGCCGCGCGATGATTCGGGCGAAGCCAACGAAGTCTCCTTTTTTCATCACCTGCCACCCGAGACTCTGATCATCGCCGTCGATCAAAGCCTGGAAGACCCTGCCTGCGTGGCAGTACACGCGAGCGGCCTGGCGGAATTAATCTTCGAGGAAACCGACGAAGCCCCGGCCGATTATCTCGCCCAGGCCTTGGATTCAGCCCCAGCGGAATCGCTCTTAATCGGCGCCGCGGAAGATCCGGCACACGCCCGCGTGTCCCTGCTCCGCGGTGCGGCCGCGCTCGCCAAAGACGGCCGCCTTTGCCTATTGGCCGGCGACACCGACGGTTCAGTGGAACGGCTGTCAGCCGATGTAGCGTCGATTCAAGTGCGGGGCTTCAATCCGCGGATCATTCATGCGCGCTTCGGCGGCGGCATCATCATTCCCCCCGGCGCGTTGTCGGGTCTATTAAAGAGCGGCCTCGTCCTCTTGACCGAACGCGAACTATTTGGCCGACGCAAGAGACCTCTCGCCTCCCTGCCCCGTCGCCGTACCGCCGTCCGCGCTGCGGTGGGTAGAGCACTCGACTTCGGCGAAGTCGTCGATGGCGATGCCTTAGTGCACGCGACCCAAGGGGTCTGTCTCTTTAAGGGAATCCGACCCTTTGAAAATGACGGCCGCACCGAAGATTATATCTCGCTGGAATTCGCCGAGAAATCGATGCTCCACTTGCCGCTGCGGGAGTCGCATCTCCTGACGCGCTACATCGGTATCGGCCGGGCGCATCCCAAACTTTCGAAACTCGGGGGCGGCGGTTGGGAAAAATCGCGCCGAGCGGCGGAAAAAGCGACGGGCGATCTTGCGGCCCAATTACTCGCCATGCAGGCCGAGCGTTCATCTCGTCCGGGCATCGCTCATCCCAAGGACGAGGACAATCCCTGGATGGGTGAATTCGAACGCTCATTCCCGCACCGTGAGACACCCGACCAGGCCCGTGCCATCGAAGAATGCAAACGTGACATGGAACGGCCAGCGGCGATGGACCGCCTGGTCAGCGGCGATGTCGGCTTCGGTAAGACCGAGGTAGCCTTACGAGCGGCCTTCAAGTCCGTTCTCGGCGGCCGACAGGTCGCGATCCTCGCCCCGACGACCGTCCTTGCGCAGCAGCATTTCGAAAGCTTCAAGGAGCGCCTCGCCCGCTGGCCGGTTTCCGTCGAACTTCTCAGCGGTTATCGTACGGCTAAACAGAAAGCGGAAGTGCGCGCCCGCGCTGCGGCGGGCACCGTTGATATCGTCGTCGGCACGCATGCCTTGCTTTCGGATGGAACCAGCTTCGGCCGACTCGGCCTCGTCATCATCGACGAAGAGCACCGCTTTGGCGTGCGGCACAAAGAACGGCTCAAGCAATTACGGGCGGAAGTGGACGTGCTCGCCATGAGCGCGACCCCCATCCCCCGGACGCTTTACCTCGCACTCGTCGGTGCACGCGACCTTAGCGTGATTGAAACGCCCCCGCGCGAGCGGCTCCCCATCCGCACCATCGTACGTAGCTATGATGAGCGTCTAGTCCGCGATGCCGTCAAAGCCGAACTCGCCCGGGGCGGCCAAGTTTTCTACCTGCACAACCGCGTCGAAACCATCCAAGCCGTTGCCGAACGCCTCGCCGCCCTACTCCCCAAGGCACGTATCATCGTCGGGCATGGGCAGATGGGGGCGGGGGAACTGGAGGAGACCATGTCGGCCTTTGTCGCCGGGGAATACGATGTTCTGGTGTGCACGACTATCATTGAGACCGGCTTAGATATTCCAAATTGCAATACCCTCATCATCGAAGGCGCGGACCGCTTCGGCTTGGCACAACTCTACCAACTTCGCGGTCGGGTCGGACGCTTTAACCGACAGGCCTACGCTTACCTCTTCCTCCATCGTCACGCCAACCTCGTGGGCACGGCGCACCGTCGGCTTTCAGCCATCCGCCAATACAACCAGCTTGGGGCCGGTTTCCGCATCGCCATGCGAGACCTGGAACTTCGCGGCGCCGGCAACATCCTGGGCTCCGAACAAAGCGGCCACGTGGCCACCGTCGGGTTTGATTTATATTGTCAATTATTACGCCGGAGCGTCGCCAAACTCCGGGGGGACAAAGGCGCGGCGGTCGACCGCTGCGAGATTCAGTTGGATTTCGTCATGCACACCCAAGGGCCCTTGGGCATCGCATCCGACAAGTCGGGCGACGGCGAGGCCCCCATTCTCACCGCCACCTTGCCGGCAGATTGGATTCCCGAAACCCGACTACGCATCGAAGCTTTCCGCAAGATCGCCCTCGCGATTGATGATACCGAGGTCGCTGAATTACGCAGTTCCTTGCTGGATCGCTATGGACGGCTGCCACCCGAAGCGGACGCCCTTCTACAACTCGCTGACATCCGCTGCCTGGCTGAGCAAAAAGGCGTCACCTCGATTTCGACCGAAGGCAGCATTCTTAAGTGCTTGGCCATAGGGAAAAAGAACTTTGCCGAGCCAATCCTCATCGGGAACCGCTTTCCCCGCTTGACCGTAAGGGACCCCCTGCGGAAACTTAAAGAAATCCGTGGCTTTTTATCCCGGATACCTGAACCTACCGGAAAATGAAAGCCCTCCTGACCACCGCCGCCTTAATACTGACCGCCGTCTTGGCGTTCGCTCAAAAGGCTTCGCCGACCCTCGAAGAAGTGGCTGCCAAGCGTTGGTCGGAGATGCATGCGGATCGCATCGCCGCTACCGCCGACGGACAGGGCATCACCCTTTCCGATATCCGACGTCAAATCGAACCGGTGATCGGACAGATTCGCGCCTCAGTGCCTACTGATTCCGAATTCGATAAAGCCCTCGGGGCCGCGGCGGAAGACACCTTGCGATCGATGACCGAGCGACAGCTTGTCATCGCAGACTTCCGCTCCGGGACTGGCAAACTACCGGCGATGTACATCGACGCGGATATCGAGGAAACCATCCGCCGAGATTTCTCCGGCGACCGAAATCGCTTTGTCGCCTCCCTGCGGAGCGCGGGGACGACGCCCTTGGCACATCGCAAATTCATCGAAGATCGTATCATTTTTGATTACATGGTGGGCCAGATTCGCCGGACGGCCACGGAAGTAAGCCCAGGAAAAATCCAAACCTACTACGCGGCACACCGGTCCGAGTTTGAGCGCAAAGAGCAGATTCAGGTCCGCCAGATCACCTTGGCCCAAGGAGCTGCCGAGACCTTGGCCGAAGCCAAAACCCGTGCCGAGGCCTGGGCCGAGGCCTTACGCCACCCGGAGAAAATCAATGATGCCGTGGCGCTTTTCAAAATCACGGGACCAAAAATGTCCGCCACCCCCTCCTTTGCCGAAATCGCCGAACGCATCAGCACCGACGATTACGCTAAAAAAGGCGGCGATGCCGGCTGGCATAATTGCGATGAACTCAACGAACGCGTGATAACGAAGCTCAAAGCCATGAACGATAAAGACATTTCCGCCCCCCTGCAATTTGACATTCCTGGAAGCAAGTCCGTCTGGTTTATCTTCTGCCGCGAAGGCTATCGGCCTAAAGGCTTCGCCACCATCGCCGACCCTGAAGTACTGATTGAAATCGAAGACAAAGTCCGGACGGAAAGCATGAAAGAAGCGGTGAAGAGCTGGCTCGGCGAACTGCGCGATAAGCATCTCGTCGAAATTCGCTAAGATGAAGTCCCGGGGCCGCGAAGAAGCCGCGACTTTCAGCTGCCGGGCATTCCCTCGCCGTAGCGCCGGCCTGCTACTTCATATCAGTGCCCTTCCAGGGAACGGGCCAATTGGCTCACTCGGGAAAGCCGCCCGCCAATTCATCGACGCCCTGCAAGTCGCCGGCTTTAGCTGGTGGCAAGTCTGCCCGCTTGGCCCGACAGGCTATGGAGATTCTCCTTATCAGGCCCTGTCGGTCTTCGCCGGCAACCCATACCTGCTCGATCTCGACGACCTCGTCGCACGCGGCATGCTGACGGCCGCCGAAATCGCCCCGCTTAAGCGTCACGGAGACGAAGGTACGGATTACGGACGACTCTGGAATGACCTGCGCCCGCTCTTACGCCGTGCGGCTGCGCGCGGTGCCGTGCGGCTAAAAGGCGATCCAAAGTTCGAAGCTTTCCGCCGCGAGGAGGCTTACTGGCTCGACTCTTGGACCCGTTTCTCGGCTCTGCGTGAGACTAATAGTTTTACGGCCCCGACTTCATGGACGATACAAACGGTCGACGAGGGTTTGATAACCGAAGCCGCCGTCTTGCAGTTCTTATTCAGTCAACAATGGCAGGCCCTTCGGACGTATGCGCGCCAACGGGGCGTCTCCCTGTTTGGTGATGAGCCCATCTATGTCTCGGCCGATGGCAGTGATGCGAAGTTCAGGCCTGAACTCTTTCAGCTTGATGCAAGCGGGCGACCGACCGCTGTCGCCGGCGTCCCGCCTGACTACTTCTGCGAAGACGGGCAGCTTTGGGGCAACCCCCTCTATCGTTGGGAACGACATGCTACCGATGGGTACCAATGGTGGAAATCGCGCGTCCACCACGACCTAAAGTTATTCGATGCCATTCGCATCGATCATTTTCGCGGTCTGCATGACTACTGGAGCGTGCCCGCCGACTCGCCCAACGCGCGGGTCGGCGAATGGATGCCGGGGCCAGATGTGGATTTCACCCGCGCGCTCGGAGATCTCCCGCTGGTCGCCGAGGATCTTGGCCTACTCACTCCCGGGGTCGAGGTCTTGCGCGAAACTGCCGGCCTGCCAGGAATGTCCGTCCTCCAATTCGGATTTGGCGGACCGCCCGAAGGCAACCCGCACTTCCCAGCCAACATCACTCCGGATCGCATCGTTTATACGGGCACGCACGACAATGATACGGTCGCGGGGTGGTTCGCCCAAGCCCAGCCGGAAGAACTTGAACGGCTTGAGCAATTATTTGGCCAGATGACCGAACCTCATGTCACCTTGGCCGAAGCGGCCCTAGCCTCGCCTGCTGTGGGTGCCTTCATTCCCGTCCAAGACCTGCTCGGCCTTGGCACCGAGGCCCGCTTCAACACGCCTGGGAATCCACAGGGGAACTGGACGTGGCGGATGACGGAGAGCCAGATGAAAAAGCTTTACACGCAGATGCCCGCTTGGCGCGAACGCCTCAAAGCCTCGGGAAGAATTACCGCGTGAGTCGGCGATACTTCGGTCGGCGCGGCGTATCGGAATCAAGCCCGAGCCGCTTCCGGCGGTCTTCCAAGTAGTCGCCGTAATTGCCCTCGTGCCAGACCACCCGGCTATCGCCTTCAAAGGCGAGAATGTGGGTCGCCACGCGATCAAGAAACCAGCGGTCGTGCGTCACGATCACCGCGCAACCCGCGAAACCCTCAAGGGCGTCTTCCAAAGCGCGGATTGTATTCACGTCTAAATCATTGGTCGGTTCGTCCAGCAGCAAGACGTTGGCCCCGGCCTTGATGAGGCGAGCGAGGTGGATGCGGTTACGCTCTCCGCCAGACATGATACCGACCTTGCGCTGTTGCACATCGCCGGTGAAACCAAAGCGCGCCGCGTAAGCGCGAGCCGGCACCATAATCTTACCGAGGTGCACCATATCTTGGCCGTCGGAAATCGCCGACCATAAAGGGGCTTCGGCTGGCAAGGAATCGCGCGACTGATCGACGTAGGCGAGTTTGACCGTATCCCCTAGCGTCAAAGTTCCGCGATCGGGCTTCTCCTGCCCCGTGATCATGCGGAACAACGTCGTCTTACCAGCGCCGTTAGGGCCGACCACGCCGACGATACCTCCGGCGGGTAGAGAGAAATTGACCTCTTCCATCAGCACCCGGTCACCATAGGCTTTCATCAGACCGCGTGCTTCGATAACGGCGCCACCGAGACGGGGGCCAGGAGGAATCCATATTTCCGCCAGTTTTTCCTGCAGATTCTGATCTTGGGTCAGCATCTGCTCGTAGGCTCGGATGCGGGCTTTGTTCTTCGCGACACGCGCCTTCGGCGAGGCGCTAGCCCATTCTCGTTCGCGCTCCATGGAACGCGAACGGGCCACCGATTGCTTTTCTTCCATCTCCACCCGGGCGCGCTTCTGGTCGAGCCACGATGAGTAATTCCCCTTCCAGGGAATACCGCGGCCGCGGTCGAGCTCGAGAATCCAGCCCGCCACGTTATCAAGGAAGTAGCGGTCGTGCGTGATCGCGATGACCGTTCCCTTATAACTTTGCAAATGACGTTCGAGCCAGGCGACCGTATCGGCGTCTAAGTGGTTGGTTGGCTCATCCAGGAGAAGGATGTCCGGCTCCATCAGGAGTAATCGACATAAAGCCACGCGCCGCTTTTCGCCGCCGGAAAGCGAGGACACGATCGCCTCGGCGGGCGGACAGCGCAGGGCTTCCATCGCCATGTCGATACGGGCGTCGAGGTCCCAGCCGCCACGCGTGTCGAGGATCGCCTGAATCTCGCCTTGGCGCGCGAGAATTTTTTCCTGCTCCTTGGCATCATCCGTCTCGGACACCTTGACGAACGTATCGTCATATTCTTCTAACAAAGCCTTCATGGCGGCCGCCGCCTGCATCACGCATTCGTGGACGGTGAGATGCTCATCGAGCCGTGGCTCCTGCGCCAAATAGCCCAGAGTATACCCGGGCACCTGACTGATGGTGCCATCGAAGTCCGCATCCTCTCCGGCCATGATTTTAAGCAAAGTGGACTTACCTGAGCCATTTAGGCCCAAAACACCGATTTTAGCCCCAAAGAAGTAAGAAAGTGAAATATCGCGGAAAATCGGCTTCTTTTCAAAAGACTTGGTCACCCCTGTCATCGTGAAGATTACCTTTTCGTCAGCCATAGGGAGAGATTTCTAAGTTCGGGGGCGGGGCGCAAGCGGAACCCACGAGCCTGGAAACTTTACCGTTCTTGACAAGAAAGGGGGCGTGCCCAAGGTAAAACGCAGTTCACCTTTACCGAGGTGGGCCCGTCTGGGCCCGCTTTTTTTGTCCCTAAATCATTTCACCGCCAACACCGCATATACCATGAGCGTCGACATCAAACAATTCCTCCAATACCTCGAAAAAGAGAAGCACATCCCCAAGGATGAAGCCTGCGCTCTCATCGTCGAGGCCATCAAATCCTCCGTCGAGAAGTCGGTCATGTCCGGACAAAACGTCGACATTACCGCCGACCCCGTCTCCGGTAAGCTCGAGGCCTACGTCATCTATAAGGTGACCGATGCCGTCTCGGACCCCCTCCAGGAGATGAACCCGGTCTCAGCCGTGGCCTTCCGCGCCGACGCCAAGGTCGGCGAAGAGATCCGCAAGCCCATCAACGTCGCTGACCTCGGTCGTATCGCGGCCAAGACCACGCAGCAGCTTCTCAATCAACGCTTCCGCAAAATCGAGAAAGACCAAGTCTTCCAAGAGTATAAGGACAAGGTCGGCGATATCGTCACCGGCATCGTGCGTCGCACCGAGCGCGGTAACGTCATCATCGAACTCGGCACCGCCGAGGCCGTACTCACTCACAAGGAACGCTGCCACGGCGACGAGTTCCGTACCGGCGATCGTATCCGCTGCCTCCTTCTGGAAATCCGCGACGACCCACAGCGGGGTCGCGAGTTCGTTCTCTCCCGCGCCAACCCGCAATTCGTCCGCCGCCTCCTCGAGCTCGAAGTCGCGGAAATCGCCGACAAGACCGTCACCATCGCTGCCATGGCGCGCGACCCGGGTTACCGCACCAAAATCGCCGTTGATTCGCGCGATCCTAAGGTCGACCCCGTGGGCGCCTGCGTCGGTGCTCGTGGTGCTCGAGTGCGCAACATCGTCAAGGAATTGGGCGGAGAAAAAATTGATATCATCCGCTACCATCCTGAGCCGCTCAAGCTCTTGGAAGAAGCCATCCGCCCGGCCCGTCCGCGCAATGTCCGCATCGACGAACGTACCCGTTCGATCTTCTTCGAAGTAGACGAAGACGACATGCGCATCGCCATCGGCAGCAAAGGCCGCAACGCCCGCCTGACCTCCAAGCTCATGGGCTGGGGCCTCAACATCTCCAAGTCCACCCACAGCGAACAAAGCTTCGAAGCCAAAGCTGGCGACGTCGCCGTTCGTCTGGCCGAACAACTCGGCGTCAGCCCGGAGCTGATCGCGAAGTTCGTCGGCCTGGGTATCTCGGGACTCGAAGCCTTTGAAGGCACCACGGTTGAAGACTTTAAGGAAAGCGGCATCCCGACCGAAGAAGTCGAAGCCGTCCTCGCCGCCGTCGCCAAGACGCGTAAGGCCTAATTTCCTTATTTTCTTAAGACCTATCGCCGCAACTATCGAACGAGCACATGACCGAGAAGAAGAAAAAGCCTGAAGCCAAGAAAGCAGTTGCGCCCCAACGTTACAGCGACGTCGCCAAAGATCTGGGACTCGAGGTCAAGGCCCTCATCGCCTTGGTTGATCAATTCGTAGAAGTACAGCCGGAATGGAGAGACTACGTTTACTCCGAAGGAAAAAAGCCCGCCGCCTCGAGTAATTTTGGCAAGACCTATCGTGAGGCGTTCATGACCTTCGCGGAAGATAAGTTGCCGAAGAAAACACCGGAACCGGAAATCGTCGTGGCTCCTGAGCCCGTCAAGCCAGTCGTAGTTGAAGCCCCGAAGCCAGTGGCGCCGAAGGCGAATACGCCCACGCCGGTTAGCTTGCCCCCTCGCCCGACGATGGCTCCGCCTCCCGTCAGCCTACCGCCCCGCCCTCCGGTCATTCCAGCGCGCCCGATTGCGCCGACCCCGAGCCGCTCAGATTTTCCTCCCGTCGTCATCAATTCGCCGACACCGCCACCGGTTCGCCCGCCGAACATGCCGCCCGTTCGTCCGCCCATGACGGCCCCCGTGGTCAATCGTCCTACCGCCACCGGCAGCCAAGTCGCACCAGGCAGCAAGGGGACCATCACGGTCCGCCCTCCCATCGTCGTGCGCGACTTCGCCATCGCACTCAACCTCAAGCCATTTCAGGTCATCGGCAATCTGATGGAATTGAACAAAGTTGTCAGCGTGACTTCCGTCATCGAAGAAGCCGACGCCCGCAAGGTGGCCGAGCGCCATGGTTATACTTTAGAAATTCGCCACCGCGGCGAAGGCGTCCAAGCCGTTAAGAAAGTCGAGAAGCCCGCCGAAGACGATCCGGCGCTGCTAACTGTACGTCCGCCAGTTGTTTGCGTACTGGGTCACGTCGACCACGGTAAGACGACTCTGCTCGACTATTTCCGCAAGACCAACGTTGTCGCGGGCGAAGCTGGCGGCATCACCCAGCACATCGGCGCCTACTCCGTGGCCTACCAGGGCGAGAAGCCTGAGTACAAAGGACGGACCGTCACTTTCCTCGACACCCCGGGTCACGCCGCTTTCGCCAAAATGCGCGAGCGTGGTGCCAGCGTGACCGATATCGCCGTCCTCGTCGTCGCCGCCGATGACGGTTTCATGCCCCAGACCGAAGAGGCTTTGAAATTCGCCCAGAAGCATGCCGGCTCCATCGTGGCGGCGATCAACAAGGTCGACGCCAAGGGTGCCAACATCGATCGCGTTAAGCAGCAGATGCAGCAGCGCGGCATCACCCCGGAAGACTGGGGCGGCGAAGTCATCACGAGTCCCGTCTCCGCACTTAAAGGAACGGGCATGAATGAATTGATCGAATCCATTCTTCTGCAGGCCGAAGTCCTCGACCTGAAGGCTAATCCGAAATGTCCCGCCCAAGGCGTGGTCATCGAATCACAGATGGAAACGGGCCGCGGACCAACCGCGACCGTCATCGTGCAAAAGGGCACCCTGAAAACGGGAGACTCTTTTGTCTGCGGCGAAACCTGGTGCAAAGTCCGCGCCCTGATGGATGAGCATGGCACCCGGATGCCCAGCGTCAGCCCTGGCCGCCCGGCTCTTGTCTTAGGTTGGGACGCCGTCCCAGCGCCCGGCACCAAATTCCAGACCGTCAAGAACGACCGCGAAGCTCGCGAGATCGCCGAAGAGGCTGCTCTCGCCGGTCGCAAGCTCGCCGAATCCCAACAGTTGGCGCCTAACACGGGTGCCCGCCCTGGCATGTCAGACCTCGAGCGCTTGATGGCTGCCCTCGACAAAGATAAGGAAAAGATTCTCCGCGTCCTACTTAAGGCCGACGTCAATGGCACCCTCGAAGCTCTCGAAGGTTGCTTGCTTGAAATCAAGTCGACCAAGGTGCGCCTCGAAATCGTCGGGGGTTCCGTCGGACCGGTCACCCAAAGCGATGCCGATTTGGCTGCCGCAGCGAAGGCCTCCATCGTCGCCTTCGACACCAAGGTGGACAACGGCGTGCAGGCGCAACTCAAGCGCACCGCCGTCCGCCTGATTACGCATGACATCATTTACGAACTCATCACCCTTGTGAAAGAGGCGATGGCTGAGATGCTCGACCCCGAAGTCCGCGAAAGCAAGCTGGGTGCCGCCGAAGTACGCGCCGTCTTCCCGCAGGGCAAGGAACACAAGGTCGCCGGTTGTATGGTCACCGAAGGCCTTATCCGCCGTGCCGCCAAGGCCCGCGTGGTGCGCAACGGCAAGATCATCCACAATGGACCGGTCGAAACGTTGCGTCGCTTCAAGGACGATGCTTCCGAAGTCAAAGCGGGCTTCGAATGCGGCATCAAGCTCGGCGGTTACGACGAGTATCAGCCGGGTGACATCATTGAGGCCGTCGAGATGCTTCAGATTCGTCCCAGCCTTTAAACGAAATGTCGCAACGTCAGCTCCGGGTCGCCGAATTGGTCCAACGCGAAGTCTCTTCTGCGTTGCGTCAAGGCTGGGGCAACGAAGCGGCGCTCATCACCATCACGCGCGCCAACGTCTCGCCTGACCTCCGTCAGGTACGCGTCGGCTTTGCGGTCGCCGGCGATGACGCCGCGAAAAAGGCCGCTCGCACTTTGCTTAAACGGATCCGCAACGAGATTCGCGCCACGGTCGGCGGCATCTTGCAGATGAAGAATACGCCCGAACTCAGTTTCGCTGAAGATGATGTGACGGGCGGAGTCGCTCGCGTCCAGGCCATGCTCGATGACTTATCGCGCAAGGATGGGACGACCCCGAAATACGACTAAGCCGTCGGTGGTCCGGGTTCAGGGAATTCGCGTAACGCCTCGCGCACGACGGATGCCCGACGCAGATCTCGTCCGTCGCTGTCCAGTTCGCCGCCCTGCCGCATCTGCACGTGGGCCGGCTGGCCCTCAATCATCAGACGGTCCACGATATGACGACGCTCTTCGGGCAGGCAGCCCATATCACAGGCCAGGCGAAGGTGAGATAACATGTTCATCGACTCCGCGCTCGTGAGCAGACGGGCATAACGCAATACGCCTAAGGAACGAGAGAGCCGATCGACGAACTTATCGCCCTCTTCCGTCGCGAGCTTACGACGCGCATTCCATTCCTGTTCGACGACATTCTTGATCCAACCGCCGAGGTGGCGCAGGATGGCATCTTCGGAAAGCCCTAAGGTCTGCTGATTAGATATTTGGAAGATATTACCGGCGGCCTCCGTGCCCTCGCCCAGCCAACCGCGGACCGCGAGCCCATCCTGGCTTAAGGCACGCGAAACTTTCTCCATGTGACCGGCCAGGCAAAGCCCGGGCAGATGGACCATCGCCGAGGCACGTAAACCCGTGCCGACATTGGTCGGACAGGCGGTCAGGTAGCCGAGCTTTTCCGAGAAAGCGAATTTGAGATCGGGCCCAAGGGCATCATCCAATTGCTCGGCGATATTCCAGGTTCCGCGGAGATGCCAGCCGGCCTTCACGACCTGGATCCGCAGGTGGTCTTCTTCATTAATCATCACCGAACAG
This sequence comes from uncultured Opitutia bacterium, assembly GCA_903850885.1. Lineage (GTDB taxonomy): Bacteria > Verrucomicrobiota > Verrucomicrobiia > Opitutales > UBA953 > UBA953. The sequence continues at coordinate 40,075 of CAINMU010000074.1, forward strand.
GTCTGGTCCTTACTGATCACCGCTGCCCCGAATTTACCGGAAGCAAGTTCCTTGGAAACCAAATGGCGCTCGACCAATACTGCCCGGTCCAAATCGGTTAATTCCCCCATCCGTAAGACGTGCCCGCGCCGAAACTTCGGCGAGCGGTTAAGCGCCTCGACGCAGCGTTCGGCGATCTCTTTCCGTTGCGGCACTTTCGCCCAACCCGGGAAAGGCATCCCGTCCAGATTGCGGGCCAGCCGAATGCGCGTACTGAGCACGACCGCCTGCTGCGCACCCAACATATGGGTGAGCTCATTTTCAGCGGAAAGGATGTCTTGGACGGACATATCAAGAATGACGGAGTTGGAGTTCTAATTGGGCGATTTCGTCACGTAAGCGAGCGGCACCTTCAAAATCTTCGGCGGCGATGGCGACCTCCATCTCCGTGCGAGCGACTTCGAGGCGGTGTCGCAACTGCCCGACGGGGGCGACGCCCACGGGCGCCCGCCCGACGTGGGTCGCTTCGTGCTGCACCTTGATCAAGAGCCCGCCGAGCGCGTCGCCGAACGTCTTCCAACAATCCGGGCAACCCAGCCGACCGCGCTTGCGAAAGTCGATATCCGTAAACCCGCAATGCGGACAAATCAGCGACGGCGCCACGGCCGGCGCGATTAAGGCATCGGCCAGTTGGAATATCGCCGGATCGGTAGCGCCGCCCTTTTGCGCACAAGCCTCGCATAGATGCACCTTCGTGACCTTCCCCTGAACGACCTGGGAAAGGTGAACGGTGGCGGCCTCCTCGCAAAGCGAACACTTGAGCGGCTGGGACATCTCTAAACACAGAAAACACCCCAAGATAGATTGGCAAGGGCAAGCGGGGAGCGGGGTTTGACTTCATGCCCATGGGTCTCTTGATGGAAGCAGTCAGATGTCCTCCAAACCCCGCATTGTCATCACTGGGCTAGGCCTAACCGCCCCCAACGGCAACTCCCTCCAAGAGTTTCGGGCCAACCTGCTCGCCGGCAAGGCGCGGATCGCCGAAATCGAGGTTCGCCACATGGGCAAACACCCTGCCGGGGTCTGCGACTTTGATGCGACCAAATGGCAGAAGCGGAAGGAGATTCGGAATGGCACCCGCGTCGGTTCGATTTCGATTTTCTGTGCCCGCGAAGCCCTCGGCAGTTCCGGACTCGATTGGGACAAGGTAGATAAATCCCGCGTCGGCGTCTACCTTGGCATCACCGAGCACGGCAACGTCGAGACCGAGAATGAGATTTTCAATATCGCCCAATTCGGTAACGATACGAAATATTGGACGCACCACCATAATCCTCGAACGGTGGCGAATAATCCTGCGGGAGAAGTAACCATGAACATGGGCATCACGGGCCCGCACTACACGATCGGCGCCGCCTGTGCGGCAGGTAATGCCGGCCTGATCCAAGCGGCGCAAATGCTCCAGCTCGGGGAAGTCGACCTGGCCTTTGCGGGTGGCGTCTCTGAGTCCATTCATACCTTCGGCATTTTTGCCGGTTTCAAGAATCAAGGCGCCCTCGGTGCGCACGAAGACCCCAACAAGGCTTCGCGTCCTTTTGATAAAAACCGCAACGGCATCGTCATTTCAGAAGGAGGCGCGATTTACATTTTGGAACGCCTCGACGACGCCCTGGCCCGCGGAGCACCTATCATCGCTGAAATCGCTGGCTGGTGCATCAACTCCGACGCCACTGACGCCGTGCTCCCGAATCCGGAACGCCAGGCTGAATGCGTGCAGATGGCCCTTAAACGGGCTGGCATGAAGCCGCAGGACATTCAGATCGTCTCCACCCACGCCACGGCGACCGCCTTAGGCGACATCCAGGAATGTACCGCCTTGCGATCGGTCTTCGCCGGCTGCCCCGAGACCAAGGTCAACAATACCAAGAGCTTTATCGGCCATTGCATGGGTGCGGCGGGCGCGCTCGAATTGGCGGGCAATATACCCTCTTTTGACGATAATTGGGTGCATCCGACCATCAATATCGACGAATTAGACCCCGAATGCGACATGCCTGGGCTGGTTATTAACCATCCCATCAAAGTTGAGAGGGTAAACGCCATCCTGAATAACTCCTTTGGCATGCTTGGAATCAATTCTGCCCTGATCGTTAAGAAATATGGGGTTGCCTGACAGGCCCAGCCTGTTTGAAACAAGCCCCTGACTATATGACCAAGGAAACCATCAAACAGGTCGTTCTCGACATCATCTCCGACATTGCGCCGGACGAGGACCTATCCGTTGTTAAACCCGAGGTTCGCCTTCGCGACCAGCTTTCCCTGGATTCCATGGATTTCCTGGATATCGTAATGGAATTACGAAAAAAGCACGGGATTGAAGTACCGGAAGCTGATTACGTGCAATTGGCCTCCCTTGATTCGTGTGCCGACTACTTGCTCCCCAAGTTCTTGGCCAAGGCCAGCAAATAAGCCTCACCACCGGCTCTCGCAGACCGCCCACCCGGGCGGTCTTTTGTTTTAACGGTAAACCTTAAGAAATTGAGCCGTATTCTGGATTTACTCCCCCTTCATTCCGTTCAGATTAACCCCTGCCCACCCCCGTGAGAAACCTCCTCGCCCTGCTCTGCTTGAGCACTGTCATCGCTCAAGCGGAAACAGTCCAATTACGCCGCACCGGCAACCCCACCGTGATTACTTTTGAGTATATCACTCAGGACGAGCTTACGGTCATGGTAAAATTGGCGGACAAGGACAACGTGCTCACTTACCGCTGGGAAGACCTTGACCAAGATTGGATCAAGAAAAATAACCCCAAGCTCTGGGCCGAACGGGAACTGCTCCTGACGCCCGTCGAAGTCAGTGACAAGAAAATGGGTAAGAAAGAGGAAGAGCTCGACCCCTTTGCCGTGGTCATCGTTCCCACTGACGTAAAAAGCTTACTTAAAACCCTAAATGCCGCCCTTTACGACGGGCTGAAGGGTCTGCCGATCGAAAAAAACATCGTCGCCGCCTGCAAAGAAGTAGACCTCGAAGAGACTCTTTTTTGGAAAGGCTATGAAGAACTGAAACGGGCCAGCGCCAGCGACCCTTCCAAGATAGTCGAAGCGCCCGTGGTAGAGAAAGAACGTGAAGTGAAAGCCAAACCCACCGTTAAGACCAAAAACTCCGCCGCCGTCGCAGTTGCGACCCGGAGCTTGGCTAATATCGAAAAAGAGACCAACGCCAAAAAAGACTTAACCGACGACCTGAAACCTTTCACCGGCTTTGGCTACCTCAAGCAAGCGTCCGAAGGGAATGCTAAGATGAAAATCGCCTGGATGATTCTTCGTCGCGCGCCAGATGACCGTAAGATCATCGTCGCTTGTCTTCGCAAGCATGAAGCGATGGCCAGCGAATTAGCCGATAAAACTGAATCCAAATCCATCAAGAGCGATGCCTTGGTCGTAAAGAAGATCATCTCGAACGTCGCCGAGGATATTGAGAAGATCAGCCGCGAAACCCTCACGATGGAGGTTAAGTTTCAGAACGACTGCCAGGCCCTCATCAGCCGGATGAGTCGGTAGGCTGTAAGGCTTCCCTAAAAGTGTAACAGGTCCAGCCGCCTCCCCGAAGGAAGACGGCTGGTTTTTTAATGGTGGAGCCTATCGGGCTTGAACCGACGACCTCTTGCATGCCATGCAAGCGCTCTACCAGCTGAGCTAAGGCCCCTTAAAGGGAAAGTAGAACAAAGGTGTCGATAGGGGCACGGTCAACGCTTTTTTCCCTTATGAACCAAGTCTCGCGTTGCCAAAGGACAGCGGTACGGTTGCCCTTTCTGCGTGGAAGAACCTGAAGAACAGCCAACCGAGCCCAGCCGGGCCAATTCCTGGGGTATCCGCATCGAAAAGGAATTCATCGAGACCTTGCCGGTAGGCGAATGGACGGGGCCCATCGACCTCATCGAAAACGAAAAAGATGCCGAGCGAGCAGTCGCCGCACTCCTCCGCGACCGCGTCCTAGGCTTCGACACGGAGACCAAACCCTCCCACACCCGGGGCGAATATAACCTGCCTTCCATTCTTCAGCTGGCCGGCGAGCACCATATTTTCATCTTCCGCCTCGACCATTGCGGCGGCATTCCACTGACCTTTCCGCTCCTCTGCAACGACCGCCAAGCGAAAGTCGGCGTGGCAGTCCGCGATGACGTCAAAAACCTCCGCGCCCGGGCCCCCTTCGACGACCGAAGCTTCATCGATATTTCCGATCACACCAAGAAAGCCGGAGTCGAAAATACCGGCCTCCGCGCCCTCGCCGCCCATTACCTGGGATTGCAGATGAAGAAGTCCAAGAAAGTCCAGACTTCCAACTGGGCCAAGCCCCTTGATGAACGTCAGATTCAATACGCCGCCAATGATGCGTGGTTTGGTCGGGAGCTCTTCATTAAGCTCGAGAAAGACGGTCTGGTTCCAAGATTCGAATGAGCGCTGAAGCCTCCCGCGCCGCTAACGCGTTGAGCCTCAATTCCACTCAACGGCACATCTTCCTTTGCGTGAAATCCTCCGAGCAGGCCTGCTGTGCCGGAGAACTCGCGCTGAAATCTTGGGAGCATCTCAAAGTGCGCCTGAAGCAACTCGGGCTTTCCGAACAAGGCGGAGTCCAACGCACTAAGGCAGACTGCCTCCGGATTTGCTTCGATGGGCCTATCGCCGTCATCTACCCGGAAGGTATTTGGTACCGCAATTGCACTCCGGAAAATCTCGATCGTATCATCACCCAGCACCTCATCGGGGGCAAGACGGTCGAGGAACTCCGGTTCGCCGGCCCTACTTCGCCTTCGTCTCTTTCTTCTTAGGGATGTCGACCTTCTGGGCGAGTGCGCGAAGTTTCGGATAAAGTTCGGCGTAAGGGACATCCTGGACGGCTGACCCCGACTTGACGGCCATCGCCGCCGCGACCCCGGCCGATTCACCAAGGATCATCCAAACGGGCTCCATCCGGATGGAAGTCATGGCGATATGGCTCGCCGAGACACAGACCGGAACGAGAAGATTCGCGCACTGTGCCTTCTTCGGGATAATCGCTCGGTACGGAATCTTATAAATACCGCGATGCTCTTCCTCAAGGTAGAGCATGGAGAAATAACCGCCCATCAGCGCGACTTTACCATCCAACGCGACCGTGGCATAAGGCCATTCGTCGACACCATAAGAGGCCAGGCCAATGGAATCCGCCGGCGCCGACATACCTTCCATGTCTTTTTGGGAGACGACATAATCCGAGACCATGCGGCGGGCCTCGCGCACGTAGAGCTGATGAGGATAGCCCTTGGTCTCGTCGAACGCTCCTTTTTCCAATCCAGCACTGAGTGCGATTTCCTGCTGCTTCGCCGGAACCGACGGATCGGTACGCAAAAAATGCGTCATCCCACGGACAAAATCCTGCTGCTCTTTCCAAATGCGCGCCCGGGTAGCGTAATCGCCATCGGCGTAGTCGGCATTATGGCCGTAGTTGGTCGGTGCGAAAAGCGCCCGGGCGAGATTACCCGCGCCACCGGAATAAATCCGCCCACCAGACTTCTCCCAACCATCGACTTTACCGCGCATCACGCGGCCCGACAAGATATCGACCCCCTGCTGGAACGCCCGGCGATAGAGTTCGAATTGCTTCGGATCGTAGTTCGCCGGCGGCTCAATCGGCAGGCTCTCGCCCTTGAAGACGAAGCGCCAACGGAAGCCGTAGCCCATCGTGAGTTTATCGGCCTCGCTGACCGGAGCAATCGGGGTCGATTGTAGTCCCGGCAAGAGGCCGCTCTGCGGGTCGCCGGGCTTAACGTAAGGATCGATCGCGTAGACCGACATCGGCGGCTGCGCCCCCGCCAGACTCTCGCCGTAAGTCGATTTCGCTTCGCGACCGTAAGCGTAGGCGACGCCGGCACGTGCCATGAGATCGCCTTCATAAGAACAATCGATGAAAACCTTCGCAGTGATTATGTGGGCACCAGCCTTGACCGGCAAAGCCGGCGGGCAGCCGTATTCGTCGAACGGCGCCAAATCCAAAATAATCGAACGAATAACTCCATCGGTCTTTTCAACAGAGCTCACCCGATGTTCGCGTAACACCGGAACCCCAGCGGCCTTAAGCAGCTCGCCAAACGCCGAGCGATATTGCGCATCGTTATAATCCTTCTTCAGGATCGGGCGGGTCGAACCACTGACCGCCTCTTCCCTGCCCCAGTCGACGTGCATCAAGCCTCCCCCGGTCATGCCGCCCAGCCAGCGGCTCGGCTCGACGACGATGACCTTGGCTCCCTCCTTCGCGGCGGCGCAGGCGGCCATCACGCCGCTCGCGTTGCCGCCATAGACGCAGACGTCGTAAAGCTCGGGCTTTTCAGCGCGGAGGACCGTTAATCCAAGGAGAAAGGCGGAGACGAGGCGCATCATTGGGCTGACTCTTTGCTAGGCCGCCCCGACCAAAAGTCAAAGCGGGCTTACTTCAATGCCTTCTCGATAGCCTTGGCCAGCTCTGCGGAGTCGGGCTCGACGTCGGAACTGAAACGGGCGAGCAACTTACCGTCTGCGCCGATGAGGAATTTATTAAAGTTCCAGGTCACGGGTCCGGGATGCCCTTCCGCTTTGCTCGTCAGTTTTTCAAAAAGCGGGTGCGTGTCGCCCTTGATCGCGACCTTGGTGTACATCGGGAAGGTCACCCTGAACTCGGCTGTGCAGAACTTTTTAATCTGCGCTTCCGACCCGGGCTCCTGACCGCCGAAATCGTTGCACGGGAATCCTGCGACGGTCAGCCCCTTAGATTTATAAGTTTCATACAACGACTGGAGGCCGGCATATTGGCGGGTATACCCGCACTCGCTGGCGACATTGACGACCAAGGTCGCCTTGGATTTTAAGACGCCAAGCGTCGTCTCCCGTCCGTCGATATCGCGAACGGTAACTCCGAGCAGGCCCGGGGCGGAAGCAGCATAAAGGGAAGTCATGAGAAGGGTCGAAATCAGAAGGCGATAAACCATGCTGGAATTGAAGCCCTTCCCTTCCAGAGGTCAAGCGGTCGGGCTTAGGGCATCTCGGCGCCGCGCGCCGCCGTGACCAGGTGATACCATTCCTCGCGGGTCAGCTCCACGTCGACGGCGGACGCAAGCTTACGGATCTGATCTGGGTCGGTGCTACCTACGATTGGTATCATCTTCGACGGATGCTTAAGCAACCAAGCCAAGGCGATGACCTCCCGCACGGTTCCGCGGTCTTGAGCGATACGATCCAAGACAGGAATCACGCGGGACGGGTCGTAATGGCGTTGCCCGGGCAAAAGATCTTTCCCGCCTGAGGCCAGCAAGCCAGCACCCAACGGACTCCAAGCCAAAGGCGTCATCTGCCGCTCCTGGCACTGATCTAACGTCCCATCGTGCAACGCATAAAGCTGGAGCAGGCTCACCTCGACCTGATTGACGACGAGCGGGAAAGCGAGCCGCGACTGCAGCAAGGAAACCTGCGAAGGGCTGAAATTGCTGACGCCAAACTCGCGCACTTTGCCGGCTTGACGCAATTCGTCGAACACCCCCGCGACCTCATCCGCATCCATCAAGTAATCTGGCCGATGAAGATGAAGGAGATCGATGACATCGACCCCGAGCTGCTTGAGGGAGAGTTCGCATTGCGCAATCAGATGACTTCGCGAGAAGTCATAGCGAACCGGAGCGCCGACCGGACGGCCCTTGAAACGGATACCACCCTTGGTCGCGATTGTCATGCGCTGCCGCAAGCCCGGGTTCTCGCGCAAGATGCGACCGAAGACCCGCTCCGCCTCGCCGTCGCAATAGATATCCGCGTGGTCAAAGAACGTGTAGCCAGCGTCAATGGCCGCAAAGATAGCAGCTTTCGCCGTCGCATAGTTGACGGCCTGGTCAGCGTCGGTAGCGATACGCCAACAGCCGTAAGCGAGGCGACTGGAAACGAGAGAGCTCTGACCCAGCGGCAACGGTTTCATGCGGATTATTTTCGGCTAAATCCGACACTGACCGCAAGGCTTCAAAATACCTGCGGCAAAGAAGTCTGGAATTACGCGTCCTCTTCATCAGCACCTGCGGGCCAGACAGCGGCCAACACGGCCCGAAAAGCCTCGACCTCGATCACGGCGGCAGGGTTATCGACGATTTCGATGCATTCATAGTTATCCCACATCTCTCCCACTTTCTTGACGTTCCAATAAGCCAAAGCGAGTGACTGCCATAGTTCAAAACCGTCCATCTGCCCGCGTGGTAACCAAGCGACCGCCACGGGGATTTCTTCGGTCAAGTCAGACTCCTCCCAAAGCACATCGAAGCCGCCACAAACGCTCGGACCGATATACTGCGAAGTGAATTCCGTATTCTCAATGCCGGCCTCCAGATAATATTGGCAGACTAACTGCTTGGATTCCGGCTCCAGCTCATCGCCGCCGTCGTCGTGATATGTGCATGGCTCAACCATGCCCCACCGTTTAACGGTTACGGCCTCCCCGCAAGTCAGGATTCCTTGCGGCCAGCCCAAGCCAAAAGCACCCAACCGGTGATCAATAATAGCCCGCCCACCGGAGTAATCGCGCCCAACCAACGCGGAGCACCCAGGGCCATGGCATACAGCGTCCCGCTAAAGATAATCGAGCCCCAACCCCAGTAATGAGCTGGCCAAGAAGTCGATCGATCGCGCTCCGGCAATTCGATGGCACCTAAGGCGACGGCGTGAATCAAAAGATAGAAGGTGGCCGTTTGCCACCATCCAGCGGCCTCCGGGTTAAGGGCCAATCGATCTTTGAGACCATGGGCACCGAAGGCCCCAAGGGCGACGGCGGTCGCACCCAGGAGTCCGGCACTCACCTGACGTAAGCGCACGGCTTAGGTACCCGCGTCGGCACCGCTCTTCTTCTGCGTAAAGACGAGCCCCTTGTCGCCCACCGACACGATGACGGGCTCTTCCTTATTAAATTCAGAACGCAGGATGGATTCAGCCAGCGGATCTTCCAGCAAACGCTCGACGGCACGACGCAACGGACGGGCACCATACTTTTCGTCCCAGCCGTTCTCGACCAAGTAGCCGCGGGCGGCCTCGTTGACCACAAGCTTGACGCCCAGATCGAGCAGACGCTTGGCCACTTTCGCGACCTCGATATCGACGATCTTGGTCATGTGCTCCTTTGCAAGCTGCTGGAAAATGACGATGTCCGTGAGGCGGTTAAGGAACTCGGGCTTAAAGGCACGCTTAGTCTCATCCATGATGCGTTCCTTGAGCTTCTCGTAGTCGCGCGTCGAACTGACGCCGACATCGAAGCCGACGGAGTTATTGCGCTGTAGGACATCGGCTCCAACGTTCGAAGTCATGATGATGATCGTATTCCGGAAATCCACCACCCGACCCAAGGAGTCGGTCAAACGACCGTCTTCCAAGGCCTGCAGCAGAAGCTGGATGACATCAGGGTGGGCTTTTTCGATTTCGTCGAAAAGCACCACGGAATAGGGCTTCCGCCGCACCGCTTCGGTAAGCTGGCCGCCTTCGTCGTGACCGACGTAGCCGGGAGGCGAGCCGATGAGACGCGAGACGGTGAATTTCTCCATGTACTCGGACATATCGATCTGGATGACAGCTTCGCTTTCGCCGAACATGCGCTCCGCCAATGAACGAGCCAGAAGCGTCTTACCCACGCCGGTCGGGCCCAGGAAGAGGAAGGAGCCGATGGGACGGCG
>CAINMU010000075.1 GCA_903850885.1 uncultured Opitutia bacterium
GGAAGAAGAGATCTCGCCCAGCGACGAAGGTCAGGATCCGCGCTGGGCGCTGGTCCAACAACTCATCCAGTATAAACGCGTCAAAGAAACGGCGGCCATCATCCGCGGCCTGGCGGATGAACGCCAGGGCCTGCTTGCGCGTTACGTCACCCAACCTCAAGGGGAAGACGCCGTCGTGCGGCCCGTGGCACCCGCTGATCGGATTGAGCTTTGGAATACCTTTAATTTGGTCCTCCGTCGGCTAGCGGAACGGATTCAGCCTGGAAATATCGCGCTCGAAATCGTCACCGTTTCCGACCGGATGGAAATTATCCTAAAGCGGCTCGAGACTGAGACCACGTTCGCCTTTACCAGCTTACTACCCGAACGCCCGACCGTGGGCTACTTGGTTGCGACCTTTTTAGCCTGCCTCGAACTAGCTCGACTGGGATCGCTGAGGCTGGAACAAGACGCAACTTTTGCAGAAATTAACTGCAGCAAGGCCCAACCGGCCGCCGCGCCTCATGCGGGCGAAGCCCTCGAGGGTGGCTCGGAATTCGATACCTCGACCGCCCCCGCCGAATAAGCTCCGGACTTGAAATTGAATCCAAGCCGCCAACCTACCAGCCATGGCTAAGATTAAGCGAACCGCTAACCACCTCTTAGGCATAGGCCTAGACAGTAAAGATACCCACAAAAGAATCACGCAGGGTGAGGGTTTTAATCTCGTCGGAGGGTCGGCCGAGACCCACGAAAAAATGACCGAGACGGTGATTAAAACGGTCGAAGACCTGGGCCGCCGCGGCCGAACAATCACCGAAGCCCATCCGGAAGAAATCGCCGAGCTTTTGCGCAAGCATAACCCGGAGTCTTGATTCTTAAAAACTACACTGGCTGATTGACTCACCTCTTTTCTAAGACTTCATTACCCTCCCTTAGATGAGCACCGAACTGCCCCCGCCCCCGCCTCCTCCTCCTGAAGGCGACAACTCAGCTCCTCAAGCCCCTAAGCTTAAGTTGGCAAAACCTGTGGCGGCCATCCCCCCGCCCCCACCCCCACCAGCTCCCTCCGCTGCTCCGGCAGCAGCCCCCGCAGGTGCAGCCGCACCGGCCGCCTCCGCCCCTCGACCTTCCCCGAGCTTCAATGCAGGCAAAGATCGTGGCGTCACTAAGACCGAAGGGCTCGTCGACGTCTTTACGCTCGTCGCTGCCGGCGTGGCCGTTTTCTTCTTAGCCGCCGAACTCTTCAACAAGTCCAAAGGTTAAGTTATTTCATGGCCTCCGAACTCATCACTAATCTCGATACCACCAACTTCGACTCGACCATCAAAGCGTCGACCGTTCCAGTGCTGGTAGACTTCTGGGCCACCTGGTGCGGGCCCTGCAAGCAGTTAGGTCCCGTCCTGGATCAGCTTGCCACCGAAATGGGAGCCACCGTCCAAATCTGCAAAGTGGACGTGGATAGCAATCCTGCCTTGGCGCAAAACCTTGGCGTTACGTCCATCCCCGCCCTCTTTCTTTTCAAGAATGGCGTCGTGGTAGACAAGATCGTCGGCGCTCGGCCTAAGGGAGATATCGCCGCCTTCATCAAGAAACATTCAGCCTAGGCCCCAAGGCGGCGTCCGCTTTCACTCCTACAACAAAAAGACCCGGAAATCTCCGGGTCTTTTTTTGAACTCTTTCGAGGCTTACTTGGCTTCCAGAGGATGAGCCTCGAGCAATTCCTTGGGCGCATACTGTCCGCGGGCTCCGATGGCCTTCCGGACTTCGGCCACCTTGGTATCCATGACCGGCTCAGCCGAGTTACCCCAGGCAGACCGGACATAGGTGGCGATATTCGCAATCTGGGCATCTTTCAAAGCGACACCAACGTTGGGCATGTTGCCGTTATATTTGATTCCTTTGATTTCGATTTCACCTGCGAGACCGGCGAGCACGGCCTTGATGATACGTTCATCGGCGCCAGCCACCCATGGCGAACCAGCCAGCGGAGGGAAAGCACCAGGAACACCCAGTCCAGTGGGCTGGTGGCAGGCGGCGCAATTAACCAGAAAGAGCTTTTCTCCCTTTGCGGCGTCAGGCTCAAAAACCTTGGGACCATTATCCGCCACAGCCTTAGGAGCATCGAGGTCAAAAACCCCCGGCGAAAATTGGCCAGAATTGCGGGTCAAGTAAAGACCGGCCCAGAAGCCGAATCCGCAAAATAGGAAAACGATGAAAATCGGCGTAAGGGAGAAACCCTGAGCCGGCTCATCCTTATCCCGCGAAAGCTGAGAGTGGAGCTCCACCAAACGTCCGTCGGTAAGCCCGTCGGAGGGATGACCAGGGGAACCCTGGCGAGGGCGATTACGGTCTGGCTGACGGTTGCGGTCGTTCATGGGTTCACTGCTTTAATTTGGCTTCAGGGGAGGCGTTGTCCTGGCGAAGGGACTTGAGATAGGCGACGAGGGCGACAGCACGCTCGGTGGGCGTCGCCTTTTTGCCATCAGCGGAAAGGACGTAAAGATAGGCGAAGTCAGGCTTCTGGAGCGAATAACCAGCCGAGTGCGGATCGCGCAACATCGCATGGATATCATCATCGGATTTAGCCCTAGCACCAAAGTTGGCTAAATCAGGACCCAGGCGACGATCACCGAGCAACACTTGAGGCTGCAGGACGTAGTCACGGGCCACGGAAGGGCGAGAACCCCAACCACGCGCAATATCGCTGCCTTGACCCGCTGGACGCACTTGCTGGGTGTGACAGGCAACACAGCCCAGTTCGAGGTAGACTGCCCGACCTTGAATCGCCAAGCCAGGCTCGCGGGCAGGAAACAAAGGCCCACCCTCTTCCGCAGGGGCACGAGAGAGTGAACCCAACTGTATTTGGCTGCTCAGCAACAAGCCGCCGAAAGGTAAAGCGATTGTGAAAAACAGACCGGCGAAGAGGAAATTAAGGTTCTTCATAGCGGTATTGAATTAGTCGGATTGGGCTTCCGAGGCCGTCGGAGCCGATGAGGAGAAAATCATACTGAAAGCGTTGAGAGCAAAAGCCAGATGCCCGATCAGGAAAAGAACCGCGAAGATGCTTCCTGCAAAAGCCAACGAAGCTGAACCCACCTGAGTCATCGTGACTGCCGGATTGAGAAGTTGATGACCAGACTGGTAACCATGGACAAGTGCGACGGCGACGCTGCCGATCACGGCCAGTGCCGTCGTCCAGAAATGAAGGTGAATCAACTTGGCCGAAGGCCAGAGGGCACCCGTCAGGCGCGGCAGAATAAAGTAAGCAGCCCCGAAGATGACCATCGTCAAGAAAGCGTAGGTCAGCAACTGCTCTTGGCCTTGGGTAAATTCCGTAAAACGAACCGCGGCATTTAAGCCACGGGTCGAGAAAACCGTGGACAGCAGACCCGCCAAAGTGAAACTAACGGCACCGAAAGCCACGAAGCGCAGCGTCGTGCTATTCCAGGCCTGCGCCCAACCCCCACGCTGGGAAAGCGTACCGTGGAAGTTGATCGCGGTAATGATGATCGGGATCACCATCATGATCGAAGCGACGACGCCCACGGACTGGACCCAAACCGGAATAGGGCTACCCAATAACGAAGAAGGAGCGGTAGCGCCGGCGAAAAGGAAGTAAGTCCAAAAAGCCACGGTTGCGAGGTAGTAGCCATGCAACGGACGTCCGAGCACCTTTGGGATGAAATAGTAGATCGCGGCCAAACCAGATGCACCCAGCCAAAGAAGCATCAGATTCTGGATGAACCAACTATGCGCCAAGGCCTGCACGGGTCCGAAAGCCGGACACCAAAGAACCAAAAGCTGGGTAAGCGCATACACGATCGGGAAAACAAACGAGGCGCCGACCACGAACCATTGAGAGGCGAAAGAATGTTCAGTCGGCCGACGGGCGAAGGCCACGATTGGCCAGAAACCGACGAGCAAGAAAGCCGCGATTAGAACCGGACCGACTTCGCGTGGCATTTCCAATAAGTTGAAGCCGTTCATATTTCCGGCGAAAATCTGCACGACGCCGTAAGCTAGAGCGGCGTTCCAGACCAAACCGCCGAGCGTGGCAAGCCAACCGTTACGTAATTCAAATCGGCCTAATTGCGAAAGCAGCCAAAGATTCACCGCAAAAAGCGCGTTGGAGGCCCATCCATAAATGAAGATATTCTTCTGGGCGGCGACGACATGCCCGAAGGTCAGGCACTCCGAATTAAGGAATGATGGAACCTGCAGCTTTAGCGATGCGATCAAGCCAAGCACCGAGGCCAGCAATAACCAAAGGATGGCGGAGCCGAAGCAGAGGAGAAACGGCCCGCGAAGCTGGGCTTCACCGCGGGGCGGACGCGATTGGCTTCCGGGTGAACGACCGGGCGAGCGTCTGTGATTAGGGTCCTGACTCATCGTGCGTATAAAAGGTTGGGATTATTTGAGGCCGAGTTCGGCGGTGGTCCACGGTGCGGTACGGGCGGCATTCGCAGCACGAACGGCTTTGACCTGTTCGACGGAAACTGGGTTTCCTTTGTTGCCGAAACTTTGGCGAACATAGGTAAGGACATCGGAGATATCCTGGTCCGTGACTCCGGCTACTGGAGGCATCATGCTATTAAAGGTCATACCACCGACGGTGATCGGACCCATGAGTCCGTTCGTAATGAACTTGATCGGCAGTTCCGGATTACCGACGACGATGGGCGTCTCAGCGATCGAGGGAAAGACGGGGGGCAGACCTTTGCCCGTGGGCTGGTGGCAAGCGATACAAGTGCGGGCGTAGACGGCTGCGCCCCGCTTCATCACTTCGTCATCCGCTTTCACGAAGGCTACGGCTGGAGCAGCCCCTGCGACAACGGGGGGCGCGATTTTCCCGAGGACTTTATTATCCGCCGCAATCAACGCCATGGCATCCTGGATTGGAATACGAACGGTGCCGTCGGGGTTACGTGCCGGAGTGGTGAGAAGCGCTTGGGCCTTGGATTCGGCATCCGCTCGCAAAGCCTTTTGGGCGACGCGACGTTCCGTGTCCGCCCCACCCTGTGGGCGGTTGGCGACGTAGACGTAAGCGATGACCAAGAAAGCCAAACCGGAGAAAATGACGGCTCCGAGCCAAGCATTAATCTGCCCAGGAATCAACGGGCGGCTTCCGGAAGGAGAATGATCACTCATGATAATTGATGGACTCGAGGATGCGGGGGTCGTGAACAGGAATAGTCTCGTGTCGCGAGGCACCGCGCAAGAAGACCGCGATGACGATACCTCCGAAACCAAGCAGTGCGGCCAAATCGAGGAAAAGATGAGGCGTGAGGAAAGGCGCCACGATGAAGCCCTCTGGGCCGGACTTATCCGCGATCTGACGCGGCACGGCATTAAACCAAAGGTCAACGAGACCCCCGAAGAAAATCAGCCAAGCCACCGACAAGAGACGACCGGCGATGATTTTGGTGCGATAAAAAAGCAGGATAAGGAAAGGCAGCAGGAAGAACCCGAAGACGAGGTACATCGAGACACTCCACCATTGATTTTTGAGTCCAGTAATGGAATCAAACTCGCGGATATTATACCAATACGTCTCTTCTGGGATATTCGCCGTATAAATCAGGAAGTATTGGGAGAAGCTGATGTAGGCCCAGAAGACCGTGAAAGCCAGCATTAGACAGCCCAAGACGTGGCGATGGGCTTGGTTAAAGATACCGTCGAGCCAACCGCCATGCGAAAGGCGATAGGTGATGATTACGGTGAACGCCAAAGCGAGGCGAATCGAAAGCGCGAAGAACCACACGCCGTACATCGTGGAAAACCAGTGGTAGGAAAGTGCCATCAGGCAATCGAACGCCAACATCGTGAGGGTGACCGCGCCGAGAGGAATACCGACGGCAGAAATTGCATGCAGGCGATGGGTGTGCCCCGCCGTACGATCAGTGTCTTGGGCGAAGGACCATTTACGCAGAGCCCAGACCAAGCCGCCCAAAATAACCACGTAGCCGAAAATGCGGCCGAGGAAGAAGTTCTCGTTCAGGAACCAGCTCTTAGCTTGGAGAATCGGGTCATGCCCGACTTCATGGCCGTTTGGCAGAAGATGGGAGGCATCAGTCCAATCCCAAAGCAAGTGACGGAATTTCGGGAGGAGCGCCATCGGGACGACGCTCAGCAACAGCACTAAAGGCAACGCGGGTAAGACTAATTCCCACGAGCGACGGACGACCGGCGCCCAACCGGCGTCAAAGACCCGAGTGATCATCGTGAGCATCAGCAAACCAATCAGCACCGAGACCCAGAAAAGGCCTCCAACCAAAACGGAAAGAAGCGGACGGTGGTGGTGTTCCAACATTCCCTGGAAAGCAAAGAACCAAGACACCCCGAGACCCATGAGGCCCAGTACCAGAAATTTCTTCCAGTGGGCCGTGATCGGATGGGCGGAGGGCGATGAAGAAGAATCTCTCATGTTCGAATTACTTAAGGTTAGCCTTCAGCGAGGCGGGGACGAGTTCGGCGGGGCAAGCCTGTGAAAGCTGCAAGGCGCGGACATAGGCAACGACCGCCCAGCGTTCTTCAGGGGAAAGCTTATCGCCGTAGCCCTGCATGGTGTTCTTACCGTTCGTGATGACGTCGAAGATCTGGCCGTGCGGGTAAGCCCGGAAAATCGGGGTCTGCAAATTCGCGATCGTGACGATGGCAACATCGCCTTCGACGGCGGACCGCACCTTCATGATGCCATTGCCGTCTGCCGCCTGACCATGGCAGACCGCACAATAGATTTGGAACTTCGCCTGGCCGAGAGCCAACGTCTTACCGTCGATGGCAAAGGGCTGGAGTTCGCCACCCTTGAGCACCGTAAGGGATTTGACCGGAAACTCCGTGAGGAAATTACCCTTGGCATCCTTCGCCGTCACAAAAGACGGGTTCAATGATTCGGCGCGACGGAAGTCAGCGGCGAAAACTTTTTCTGGGTGCAGGGCGTCGCCCCGGGCGACCGTCCCCGCGACCGGCGGACGCGCATCGCGGCCATCAGCGAAGAATACATTCTCCCCCTGGGCTTTGTACTTAGATTGGTAATCCATGTCGTCGAAGACATAGACGGGGGTATCCTTGGAGGTCTTACCCTGGAATCCTAAGAAACTTATCAGGGCCAGGACGGCGACGGCAAGAAAGGTGAGGTAACGGCTCATGGGACGAATTAGTCGCGAATGACGGTGATTTCCTGGCCGCCCAGCGAGAGCAGGAAATTGCGGGATTCATCGAGGTGGAAGTTCGCATCGCGCGCTTCGAGAACGATCATGAAAGTATCGTCTGAAACCCGGCTGAACTGGGGCAAGTCAAACAGCGGGTGGTGATGGTGAGGCAAGCGATTAAAAATGAACTGCCCGAAGAACGTGCCGAACGCCGCGAAAAGAATCGTGCACTCGTACAAGACTGGGAATGGGAAAATAACGCTCCAGTAAGGCTTGCCGCCGACGATCAGCGGGTAATCGTAAGAATTCATGTACCAAGTGAGCAGACAGCCCGTCAGGAAACCGGTCACGCCACCGAGGAGAGTCAGGCGCGGGATGGGTGAGCGGGGCAAGCCCATGGCTTGATCCATACCGTGAATCGGGAAAGGCGTATGGACATCCCAGCATTTCCAGCCGGCATCGCGCACGCGTTCTGCGGCGTGAAACACGTCGGAGGGCCGGCGGAAAGTGCAGGCGACCCCGTGGATGCGTTCGTTGCGTTCGTTCATGGGAGGAGGGACGGCGAGATCAGTGGGCGTGAGGGTCAGCCTGCGGAGAAACAATCTTCAACTCCGCCATCGGCAGAAGCGGAAGGAAGCGGATGAACAGGAGGAAGAGGACCGAGAAGAAGCCGAAAGTACCGAAGAACGTGAAGATATCCACGATGGTCGGGCTGTAGTAACCCCAGCTCGAAGGCAGGTAATCATTAGCCAGCGAGGTGACGGTGATCACGAAACGCTCGAACCACATGCCCACGTTGACGAAGAGACAGATGATCCAGACCAGGGAGTGATTTTCGCGCACCTTCTTAAACCAGAACAATTGGGGTGTAATGACGTTACACGAAACCATGATCCAATAAGCCCAGGAATATTGACCGAAGGCCCGGTTGATGAAGGCGAACTTCTCGTAAGCATTGCCCGAATAAGCGGCGATGAAGAATTCGGTGGCGTACGCGTAACCAACCATCGAGCCCGTGGCCAAGATGATTTTACACATGTTATCAATGTGGTACTGGTTGATCACGTCGTGCAGGCGATAGATCGCACGCAGCGGCAGCATTAAAGTCAGCACCATCGCGAAGCCGGAGAAAATCGCCCCGGCCACGAAATACGGAGGGAAAATCGTCGTGTGCCAGCCAGGGACGTTGGAGACCGCGAAGTCGAACGAAACGATGGTGTGCACCGAGAGCACCAGCGGAGTCGAAAGGCCGGCGAGCAACAAGTAGGCCATTTCAAAATTGCTCCACTGACGATTACCCCCTCTCCAGCCCATCGCCAAGAGGCTGTAAAACGCCTTACGCCACCAGGTCTTGGCCCGATCGCGGATGGCACCGAGGTCAGGGATCATCCCCATGTACCAAAAGAGTGTGGAGACGGTGAAGTAAGTCGAAACCGCGAAGACATCCCACTCGAGTGGCGAGCGGAATTGAGGCCAGATGCCGTTCTGATTGGGAATGGGGAAGAGCCACCAAGCGAACCAAACGCGGCCGACGTGGAAGAGCGGGAAGAGACCGGCGCACATGACGGCGAAAATCGTCATCGCTTCAGCGGCACGATTAATCGACGTGCGCCACTTCTGACGAAGCAGGCAGAGAATCGCGGAGATCAGCGTACCTGCGTGGCCGATACCGACCCAAAAGACGAAGTTAACAATCGCCCAGCCCCAACCCACCGGCGAACGTAGACCCCACGTACCCGTACCCGTCGAAACCAGGTAAGCCATACCAACGAAAGTAAACGAGGCGATGAACAGCGCGGCGACGAAAAGAACTTTCCACCAAGTCGGCGTCGGTTCTTCGACGATAGCGCAGACTTTATCGGTGATCCAATGGAAGCTGCGATCGTTAAGAATCAACTTGGCGCGAGGGAGCTCGGCGGGGCGGACCTTATCAAGGATGGCAGGGCGCTCTTGCGAGCTGTCGTGGGCGTGAGCCATGGGACGGTAATGCGTTTAAGGGTTACTTAGAAGGGTGTTCCGAACCATGGGCTTCGGCCGCGCCATGGACTTCAGGATGAACCGCGCCGTGAGGAGCGGCGTGACCTTCGCGGCCAGCCATCTCCTTGCGGGAGAGGGGCACGCGATTGGCACCCGGCATCTTCGGGTTGAGGTTGCGCAACTTGGCTTGGTAAGTCGTGCGCGGGCGGGTATTCAGGTAGGTCAATGCGCCATAAGAGCGAGTCGAAGCCTTGGCCTTGGAAACACGGGAGTTCGGGTCGGTGATGTCGCCGAATTCGATGGCACCGGCTGGGCAAGCCTGTTGACAGGCCACCTGCAGCGTGCCGTCGGCGACCTTGATATCCGCCGAGTTCTTGGCGCGCACTTTGGCGTGGATCTTGGCTTCCTGGATTCGTTGCACACAATAGGTGCACTTTTCCATGACCCCACGCATCCGCACGGAGACGTCAGGGTTTTTCTGAAGCTGAGGAAGGTCGGCCGGATCTTTCGGCAACTTGGCAGGTCCGAGAGGCCCTTCGTAGTAGTGACCCGCTTCGCGCTTATTGTAGTCGAGGAAGTTGAAGCGACGAACTTTATACGGACAATTATTGGCGCAGTAACGGGTACCGATACAACGGTTGTAGGCCATCGTATTGAGGCCTTGGTCGTCGTGGACGGTGGCGTTCGCCGGACAAACCGTTTCGCAGGGAGCCGTTTCGCAATGCTGACAGGCGACGCCCATGAAAGTAACTTGCGGGTCTTCGGGAATCGCCATGCCGGCGTTATCGCGTCCGTCGAAGAAATAACGGTCGAGACGAATCCACTGCATGTTACGTCCCTTGAGGACTTGGTCGCGACCGACGACGGGAATATTATTTTCGGACTGACAGGCGGTCACGCAAGCGTTGCAACCCGTGCAAGTATTCAAATCGATGGACATCCCCCACTGCTGCAGCGGAAGGAATTCGCTTTCGTGGCCCTTCCAGACAGCGACGTTCGGAGCGACCGAATGATCCGGGTGCTCGTAAGCAGAATTACCCCGCGGGGTGGTGATCGCTTTCTGGGCGGGACTCATCGTGCCGTCCTTACCGTAAACGGCCGGAGCATGGCCATCGATGCCCAGCTTCGCGAAATTCGCGTTATCCCGGAGGTCTTCCGCATTTCCTTCACGCACGATATCGCGACCTTCCATGGACCAGTGGTCCTGCATATTGCAGACGGGCACCGTCGCAGCCGTGAGCTCGAGGTGGGCGCCGGGGCGATAAGCGGAGGCGGCCGAAGCAACGAGCGGGTAGACGCTGAAACCATTACCCGTCACGCGACCGGCGAGACGTTCGTCGACCCGGGTCGCCACGCGACCGGCGACCGTGCGACCAAAGCCCAGCTGCAGGCCGAGCGTATAGTCTGCCATCCCTGGCATGATAAAGACCGGACCTTGGATTGTGACGCCGTCGACGGTGACCTTGGCGACGCGACAGAGCAAACGACCGGCGACGGTCAGATTGATGTTACGATTCATCTGCCCGATCTTATTGATCAGCATCGGCTCGGGCTCGACGTCGAGTTTGGCGGCCAACTTAGGACTAATTAAAATCACATTCTCCCAACAGGTCTTGGACATCGGGTCGGGGGCCTCGGCCAACCAACCGTTGTTAGCGTAAAGACCATCGCCCGCATGCACGCTGGGGAGGATGCGCACTTCAAGCGCGTCAAAGGAGAGCACTGGAGCCTTGAAAGCCTTGAGCTCCGAAGCAGTGACGCGAGGTTGCGCTGTGGCGTAACCGGAATCAGCCAACACGCCTTCGGCGAGCCAGGCGGCAAAGCCTTGATCGGAATTATCCTTGGCGAGGGCGTTGAAAGTTTCGCGCACCAAAGCAAAAGGCTCTTTCGTCAGGCCGGCAAAAGGTGCCAGCACCTCGAGTTCGGAGAAAGTCGGGAAGAGCGGGTCGATCATCGGCTGAACCGGCACATAGGTGCCGTCAACGGTGCGACCATCTGACCAACTCTCGAGGTAATGGGAAGAAGCGATGACCGTACCGCCCACGGACTTCACCCAAGAAGAGGTCTCATCAAAAGCAGCGCCATGATAACCCAGCCGGACGACTTTCTTCGCCGACTTGACGGCGGACGAGAAATTAACGTCAGCTGGCCCATCGTACGCAGGATTACCGCCGAGAACTACCAACGTCTCTGCCGGCTTGGTAGCCAGATCCGAAATCGAAAGCGCCGATGAGCCCGGTGCGGAAACATAGCGAACAGCTGCGCCCAAGGCCTGATTGGCAAGGAAGACGGCACGGTGCGCATCGGCCGTGAGATGATCACCGGCGACAATTAGGGCTTCGCCCTTGGCTTGTAACAGATCGGCGACGCACTCTTTGACCCAGCGTTCGTCGACTTGTACTCCGGAAACTTTTACCTTCAGCGCAGCCCCTTCGGAAGCGTGTCCCGACTGCGTCAAAACCTCGGCGGCAAAGAGAGCGGCCAGGGATGAGATATGCGAAGTGGAAGCACGGAGACGGTGGTCGGCCGCGCCACCCGTCAAAGTAAAGGTCGACTCTACGACATAGAGACGGGTCATCTTCTCGGCCTGGTCGGCGCTATCTGCGCGACGGGCGGCGGAATAGGCGCGGGTATCTTCGACGGTGCCATCGTGCGCACCGAGGAAATCGCGATCGAGGCTTAAGACCCGACGAGCCTTCGCGTAATCGGGTAAGACTTGGGCACCGAGGGCACGGGTCGCGTTATGCTGCGAGACCGGCGTGTATTCAACCCAGCGGGCCTTCGGGTATGCCGATTGGATCGCTGCCACCAGACGGGCGCGCGTCGGAGAAGACGAAGGGCGGGCGAGGAAGGCTAAGCCCGCACCGGCATCGCTTTGAGCGGAGACAGCAAGCGCGCGCAGCAGATCGCGGACTTCCGCGACGGAAAGTTGGGCCCCATTAGCGCCATAAGAAGCTTGAGCGCGATCTGGATCGTACAGGTCAAGAATACTGGCTTGGGCGAATTTCGAGGAAGCGGTGCCGTTCGCGGCGTGGCTGGGATTGCCTTCCACCTTCGTGGGCCGGTGCTGGTGCGTTTCGACCAAGAGCGGCTGGTTAGCCGATTCGCCAGGGAAGGAAGTCGCGTAAAAAGTTGGGACGCCCGGGATTGTATTCTCGGGCTGCTTGGCGTAGGGTAAAGTATGGTTACGAGGTTCGCGGCAACCCGCGAGACCGAGACCGGCCAGACCGAACGAGGCCCCCATCAACATCAGGAACTCACGGCGCTCGACGGTCGAGATGGCGGAAGCGCCCTCGACGAATTCACGTTCCGCACGGGTGCGGAATTCGGGCGTCTTGTTACGCTCCTCAAGACTGCGCCAATAACTCGGGCCCGTGGTTTCGCCGGCTTGGGCGACGGGGTGTTCAAAGACTTTCTTGCTCATCGTGAAAATTATTTAGGGATTAGCGGTGGCAGCCAGAGCAGCTCTGGGGTGGATTGACCTTCCAATCGTGAACGAACTTCGAACCTTGCTCGACTTGAGCGGCGGGCGAAGTGGCTTTCCAGGAAAGGTCGTAGACCTTGTCCAGTGGGCGCAACACCTGCTCCGGATTGCGGTGGCAATCGAGACAGAACGACATGTTCAAAGATTTCTGCTGACCGACCACGACCTGCTGGTCGATGCGGCCGTGACACTCGACGCAACTGACGCCGCGATTCACGTGCACGGAGTGGTTAAAGTAAACGTAATCAGGAACCTTGTGGACCTTGACCCAGCGAATCGCTTCACCGGTTTCGACGCTGCGTTTGACCAAAGCTAAAGCGGGACTTTCGGGCTTCACGATACTGTGACAGTTCCAACAGGTATTGGTCGTCGGCACGTTGGAGTGTCCCGAACGATCGACGAAGTTGTGGCAATAGCGGCAATCCAGGCCGAGGACCGAATCAGGTCCGGCATGCAAGGAGTGATCAAAGGCTACCGGTTGGTCCGGCGTATAACCGACATTGAGATATTTATTGGTGGCGTATTCGTTCACCGCCGCGACGACGACCACACCCGTAATCAGCAGACAGACCAAAATCTGGAAAGGCGCGGCATTGATGGAACGGGAGAAGAAATTCCCCCGGGGGGCCGAACGGTTAAGGTAATCGAGGAGCTTACGCATCGCGGAACAGTCGGTAGAAGTTAGCGGTTAAATGGCGGGGACATGGAGCAACCTGGGCCGGCGTTAGACGCGCGAAGAGGGCTGGGATGATCCAGTTGGCTCTGACAAGAGGCGGGAAGCTCGCACATTGATTTTTGCAATCAGAGGCACGAAACCCCCACCCCCTTCGCAACCAAATTTTCGTCCCATTTTACCCTTCGCGTGGGGTGAAAATGGGTCATTAAGTGAATAAGCCTGTGAATGGTTTGGGGGTTTGATATTTAAATCATTGATAGATATATATTTATATTATTTAGAACTATTCTAAATTGTTAAAAAATGTAAAACATCTGACCCGGCGTGGTTTTAACTATTAGACCAGCGATAGATAGACCCTTGTCGGTCTAATCCGTCGCTGGTCTAATGCTAAATCGCCCTAAATTAAGCCGAAAGCGACTTTGCTGCGCTCTGCACCAAGGCGACGAAACCTTTGGCTTCCAGGGCGGCGCCACCGATCAGGCCGCCATCGATATCGTGTTCGGCCAGCAAGGCATCGGCGTTATCCGGCTTCATCGATCCGCCGTAAAGAATGCGCATCCGGCCGGCCGATTCGGCTCCGAATTGGGCCGTCAGCAATTGACGAATATAGGCATGAACCTCTTGCGCCATCGCGGGGGTCGCGGTCTTGCCCGTACCGATGGCCCAGACTGGCTCATAAGCGATAATCACCTGGTCGGCTTTATTGGCGGGGACGCCCAGCAGGCCCAACTCGATCTGACGACGCACGACGTCCTTAGTGGTGCCCGCTTCGCGCTCGGCCAGCAGTTCGCCGACGCAGAGGATGGGCTTCAAGGAAGCCTCCAAAGCGGCGAGGACTTTACGGTTAATGAAAGCATCGTCTTCACCGAAGATACTCCGGCGTTCGCTATGTCCCAAAATCACGTGGGTGACGTGCAGGTTGCGCAGCATCACGGCGGAGACTTCGCCCGTGAAAGCGCCATTGACCTTGTCATGCATGTTCTGAGCCCCGACGGCGAGATGGGTGCCTTCGACAGCGGCACTGACGGCGGAGAGGGCCGTGAATGGAGGACAGAGTACGATTTGGACGGCGGATTCGATGCCGACGGCGGCGGCAATGGCTTGGACGAGTTCGACGCCTTCGGTGGCGGTCTTATTCATTTTCCAGTTACCAGCGATGAGAGGTGTGCGTTTAGACATAGTAAATAGGGGTGAAGATGGAGGTTAAGGACGAAGGGTTAGGCCGAGAGGGCCGCGACACCAGGGAGAATCTTGCCTTCGAGGTATTCGAGCGAAGCGCCACCGCCCGTGGAGCAATGGGTCACCTTGGTATCGACACCAAACTTCTTGGCGGCCGTGGCGGTATCGCCTCCGCCGACGATGGTGACAGCGCCCCGGGCCGTCGCCTGTGCCACCGCTGCCGCCATGGCCTTCGAGCCGACGGCGAACTTTTCGAATTCAAAGACGCCGCAAGGACCATCCCAAACCACGGTTCCCGCGCGACCGATGGCTTGTTCGTAAAGCTTGATGGATTCAGGACCGCAATCCATGCCTTCCCAGCCGGCCGGGATGCCGGACTGCATCGTGGCCGCTTGCGTGTTGGAATCAGGAGAGAACTTATCACCGCAATTGAAGTCGACCGGGAGCGTAACTTTCACGCCGCGAGCCTTGGCCTTATCGAGCAGCTCTTGGACGATTTTGGCGCCTTCGGCGTCGAACAGAGAATTACCAATTTCCATCCCGTCGCAGATCTTCCGGAAGGTATAGGCCATGCCGCCACCGATGATGATTTCGTCAGCCTTTTCGATCAGATTGCGGATGAGAGGAATCTTGTCGGCGATCTTCGCTCCGCCGAGGATGGCGAGCAGGGGACGCTGGGGATTATTCAACACCGTGTCGAAAGCCTTAAGCTCGGCTTCGAGCAGGAAACCTGCGGCTTTACGGGGTAAATTGACACCGACCATCGACGAATGCGCGCGGTGGGCGGTGCCGAAAGCATCGTTCACATAGACGTCGCCGAGGCGCGAAAGAGACGCGCGGAATTCCGCGACCTGGGCCGGATCGGCCTTCATGCTCGTACCGTCTTCTAACTTAACCTTGCCCTCTTCTTCGATGTGAAAGCGGAGATTTTCGAGCAAAAGGACTTCGCCGGCCTTTAACGACTGGGCCGCGGCTTCGGCTTCGGCACCCACGCAGGCCGCCACGAACTTGACCGGGCGACCCAGGAGTTTCTCGAGCTCAACGGCGATGGGGCGGAGGGAAAACTTTTCGACCACCTTGCCATCCGGACGGCCCAAATGTGACATGAGTACCAGCGAAGCCCCGCCCTCGAGCAGGAAGCGGATCGTTGGCAATGCCGCGGCGATACGCTGGGTGTTCGTGATGGCGCCCGTCTTCTTATCTTGGGGGACATTGAAGTCGACCCGGACGAGGACACGCTGACCGGAAACAGAACCAAGAGCACGGAGGGTAGGAACAGGCATGGGAGGAAAGGTGCAGAGAAAGCAGTAAGCCCTAAGGTGGGAAGAACAAACCTAACCAACCCCGTCGAAACATCACTTCTGGGGTCCCCTGCCCTCGAGAACGCCTAAAACAAGACAGGCGACCCGGTTGGGTCGCCTGTCGCAGAAGGTCGGGATTTAGCTTAGAGCTTGGCCGAAACCTTGCTGAGGAGCTCAACGACGCGGTTAGAATAGCCCCACTCGTTGTCGTACCAGCTGATCAGTTTGAAGAAGTTCTTGTTCAACTCGATGGAAGAACCCGCGTCGAAGATCGACGAATTCTTGTCGTGGATGAAGTCCGAAGAAACCACTTCTTCGTCGGTGTAAGCGAGGTAACCCTTCATGTAGGTCTCGGAAGCCTTTTTGAGGGCGGCCTTGATTTCAACGAGAGAGGTGTCCTTGACGGTCTTTACGGTCAAATCGACGACGGAGACGGTAGGAACGGGCACGCGGAAGGCCATGCCGGTGAGCTTGCCCTTAACTTCAGGAATCACGAGCGCGACGGCACGAGCGGCGCCGGTGGCGGATGGGATGATGTTCTGAGCGGCGGTACGACCACCTTTCCAATCCTTCTTGGAAGGACCGTCGACCGTCTTCTGGGTCGCGGTGTAAGCGTGAACCGTGGTCATGAGACCTTCGGCAACGCCAAAACCTTCCTTGAGGAGCACGTGGACGAGAGGAGCGAGACAGTTCGTCGTGCAAGAGGCGTTCGAGATAATGTGGTGGATAGCAGCATCATACTTATCGTCGTTAACACCCATGACTACGGTGATATCCTCATCCTTAGCCGGAGCGGAAATGATGACTTTTTTGGCACCCGCTTCGAGGTGTCCCTTGGCCTTGGCGGCTTCGGTGAAGAGGCCGGTAGACTCGATGACGATTTCGACGCCGAGGGCCTTCCAAGGCAATTCAGCCGGCGAACGGGCCGAAACAACGAGGATTTCTTTGCCGTTCACGATCAGGACGTCGTCCTCGAGCTTATCAGGCGAAGATTTCTTGGAAGAAACCGTGCCATTGAAGCGACCCTGCGAGGAGTCGTATTTCAGCAAGTAAGCGAGATTGTCCGCGGGGACGATATCGCCGACGGCAACGACATCAAAAGTCTTACCGAGGTGGCCCTGTTCAACGAGGGCGCGGAATACGAGACGGCCGATGCGGCCGAATCCGTTGATAGCTACTTTAGTGGCCATGGTGTGCATTGTAGAGAAGTGGGTGATTCCCGTCTGAGGGAAAGGGATGAAAAAGGGTGTCCTTACCCCCATTGGCAAGCGGAGAATGCAAATCAGGTGCCCGCCGACCAAACTCCGCACCCCAAGGGAGGAAGAATCAGCATATCCTTCTCGATTTTAGGCATATCTCCCGGTGCATGCAGGCAAGTCGGGAAAGGCGAAACGACCACGGGCACCCAGTTGGCCGTTCTGGGCAGGGCCAACACGACTGGCTTATCATGGGGATTACAGGCGAGGAGGATGCGGGATGGCCCGAGACGGCCATCGGCGTTCAGGACGGCCACAAAGGCCTCCCCAGAGTCCTCGTGAGTCACTTGCATCCATGCCGGCGACACGGCCTCACGCGGCCGCAGCGGGGCGCCAAGGTCCGAAAGCCGGAACCGGACCAAGCGCGCGACAAATTCGTGTTCGGCTCGGAAACGCTCCAATCGGACCGGATCGAGTTTATTCAAATCCCCCCTTCGCCAGGTATTACCAACGCCCCGCTTGGTCATCAAAAAATCCTGCCCCGCCGAAAGCATCGGCACGCCCGCCGCACAAAGTAAGATTACGTGCATCATGCGAGTGCGCAAAACATCGTTCGGGGTGGGATCAAGCGCATCCGCCCCCGAACGCTCGGTGATCCGATCCAACCAAGCCATGTCATCGTGGGATTGCGCATACCGTAACCGGGCGGAAGGTCGGATCGCGCAAGCCGCAATTTGGTGTAGTAAATCCGAGGCTCGGGCATCTCCCCGAACATAGGCGGGTAAGAATTCGCGGAAGGCATCGTCCCAACTCGTCCACGTCGAATCATCGAGATCACGCGCGATGTGCCCACGGAAGCTCCAGGGTTCGGCGATTAATACCTTGGACGGACTGCGCAGACGGAAATCGGTTTCGATTTCGCGGAGCAATGGCGCGCCAAGTAATTCGGCCAAATCCAAGCGCACGCCGTCGACGCCGAGGACTTCCGTCCAATGCTCCAAGGCCGCCAAGACGAGGCGTTTAAACATCGGCGCTTCGGCCCGCACATCGTTGCCGCAACCGCTCC
This sequence comes from uncultured Opitutia bacterium, assembly GCA_903850885.1. Taxonomy (GTDB): domain Bacteria; phylum Verrucomicrobiota; class Verrucomicrobiia; order Opitutales; family UBA953; genus UBA953. Next base: position 18,016 of record CAINMU010000075.1, read on the forward strand.
AGTTCGTGAGGCCACCCTGTGGGTCGGTCCGATAATAATAAGCCGAATCCACGGCCATCAGACCATTGGGTGAGCCGAAATGATTAAGCACCACATCCATGATCACGGTGAGACCCACTTCATGGCAGGCCCGCACGACATCGCGGAATTCTTCCAACGCGGGCGCTCCGGGCGCGCTGGCGTAACTGGTGGCGACCCCAAAGGCGCTGACTGGCATGTAGCCCCAGTGATATTCATCGGCGGAGGCGTGTTCGAATTCGGCGCAAGGAAGCAGCTCCAAGGCATTCACACCCAATGAGCGCAGATAATTACCCTGCGAACGAATCACGCGCGCCAAAGCCTGATAACCTCCACGAGTTGTATCCTCGGCCGAGAGCCCTAAGAGATCGCGGAGATGCGCTTCGACGATGACTAGGTCTTCCACGGCCGGAACTTTAAAACCGTCGTTGAAACGCTGTAAGTTTTCGGGTCCGAGCACGATGCCGGCTTGCTGTTCTGGTCCTAATACGGCCCGGGCCCACGGATCGACTACCGTGGCTTCACTAAATCTGCCGCCCAACAAATTATCCTTACCGCCCACCGAAATAACGTAATGAGCGCCGGTAAGATTTTCCGGCACGACTGCCTCCCACGCACCCTGCCCTTCGGGTTTTAAGGCGACGATATTTTGGGTACCGGCGGCCGCATGATGCCAGATGACTTCCACCGAACGCGCTCTCGGCGCAAAAACCCTGAAAGTCGTTTTTTGCCCAGCCACGCTGGCGCCAAAAGTACCCGGAGGCTCCAGGATGTCCAAGGGATCGGAGGCCAAGATATCACCTAACTCCAAAAGATTCGGAGTTTCGAAAATCATCCTTACCGGGGCGGCCGACGGGTCTACATCGGTGGCCTGAAAACGGAAAACGTGCTTTCCCGTCCGGCGCAGCGTGAGCAGTAAATTACGGTGCCCGGCGGCATTACGACGGATATTGTCAGCATCATGCGGGGGCTCGAGCCAACGGCCGTCGAGGCGGATGAATTTGAATTCGGCTTCTGCGGCGCCCCGTAACACATCTTCCTGCGCGACGCTTAACTCAAAGCCTTCCGCGCCGAGCACGCACACGGGTAAAAGCGTCCAAGCCTCCATATTCACCACCCGGCCCCAATCATTGAAAGCCCCCACTACCTGGATGGAGCCATCGGTAATCTCTGGGCAAAGCGATTTCCAGAAAAAGAAATGAACCCGGCCCGCTTCAAACCAATGTCCGGAACGCAAGGACCAAGCCCGCCCGTCAGCCCTTTCGAGGGCGACCATCTTAGCTGGCGGGTTAAGCGTCAAAGGCGGCAGACTTTCCCCGGGCCAATCTTGCGTAAGCGCGACGATACCGGAGGCCTTCGCCTCCCAGCGCGCACTGGCTAGCTGCTGTATCATCGGGCTAATGAGGGCGGGCTAAAAAACATTTGGCGAGCAAAAGCGGGCTTCCCTCTGGCGGCGGAGTCTTCCACGATGCCCGCGTGGAAATCAGCGTACTAGTCAGCGAATGGGAGGGACATCGCCTCCTCGACACCGGCGACGGCTTCAAGCTCGAGGAGATTGGCGGCGTCCGCATGGTCCGGAGCGAACCCAAAGCTTGGTGGAGCAAAGCCCTGCCTGAAAGCGAATGGAATAAGGCCGTTGCGGTGCATGAAGAGGCGGGGCGGGATAGCCGATGGAAGCTCCAAGGTAATTGCCCCAAAGAATGGGAAACCAAACTTGGGCAGCTACGCTTTCAGTTACGGTTCATGGATAATTCTAAGCAGTTCGGCGTCTTTGCCGAACAGTCGCCCCACTGGAAATGGGTTTCTCAACACCAGCAAAACGGCGAACCGCGGCCACGCCTGCTTAATCTTTTCGGCTACACCGGAGCCGCCTCATTGGTCGCCGCTCAGGCCGGCTGGCACGTTACCCACGTCGACGCTTCCAAACCCGCCGTGGCTTGGGGTCGCCGCAATCAAGAACTCTCCGGCATAGCCGAAGCCCCCATCCGCTGGATCATCGAAGATGCGATGACGTTCGTGAATCGTGAAGTAAAGCGCGGCAACCAATACGAGGCCATCCTGCTCGACCCGCCAGCTTTTGGCCGCGGCCCCAACGGCGAATTCTGGAAAGTTGAACGCGATCTCGCCCCCCTCCTGCGGGCCTGCCGCGACCTTCTTTCGCCCCAAGCTAAATTCCTGCTGCTCACGGTCTACACCATCGATGCCTCCTCGATTCTTTGCCATAATCTGCTCGAAGAAACGACGAAGGGGCTCGGTGGTAAGATTGATATTGGTGAACTGGCCCTCAAACAGGAGGGTAATGGCCGGCTGTTGCCCCTTTCCCTATGGGGTCGCTGGTCTGGCAAAGGGCTATAGCCTAACTTACTTGAAGGCATTCGTAACGGACTTCTTGGCTTAAAAGGTTTCCTCCCTAAGGTTTCCGTCTCTATTATAACTTCGTGAGCCTCGTCCCAGACCAAGCTACCTTTCGCCAGTTGGCCCAAACGTCCGACCTAATTCCGGTCTGTCTGGACATGATGGCTGACCTCGAGACCCCGGTGTCCGTCTACGCACGACTCCGCGCACTCGGCTCCCCTTTCCTCTTCGAATCCGTCACGGGCGGCGAGCGCATCGGTCGTTACAGTTTTTGTGGCGCAGCCCCGGCCCTGACGTTGACAGCTTGGGAAGATCGCACTGAAATCATCCATCGCGATGGCAAGAAAGAGACCATCCCGACCCCCAAGGACCCCCTCATGCTGGTCAAGCAGGAGCTTTCCGGCCTTCGCGTAGCCAAGGTGCCCGGGCTTCCTCCTTTTGTCGGCGGCATGGTGGGGATGGTTAGCTACGAATACATCCATCGGGTCGAACCCACCGTCCCCCAGCCCGCCAAAGACCCCGCCGGCACCCCCATTCTCCATTTCATGCTCGTCGACCGCGTGGTGGCCTTCGACAACGCGAGCCAGAAACTTCGCCTGATCGTGAACGCTCGCGTGAGCTCACCCGCCCAAGCGGATGCCGCTTGGGAAGCCGCGCGAAGCGAACTCGAAGCCCTTCGAACCGTCGTGACCGGCCCGCGGGCCGCCATCGCCGCGGAATTACCGGCGGTCGCCGATTTCGCCAAAGGCCAAGCCAACGTCGATCAAGCCGGCTTCGAAGCCGCCGTCCTTAAGATCCAAGACTACATCCGCGCCGGTGATTGCGTCCAAGTCGTGCTTTCTCGCCGGACCGACGTCCCTTTCAAAGGCGACCCGCTCGACCTCTACCGCGTGCTGCGTCACGTCAACCCGTCGCCCTACATGTTCGTCATGGAAACCGGCCGAGGTTTCGACGTCGTGGGCGCTTCTCCCGAAGTCAATGTCCGCCTGACGGGACGACGCTGCGAGATTCGTCCGATTGCCGGCACCCGCCCTCGCGGAGCTGATGAAGCCGCCGATCGCCGACTTGAAGGCGAACTGCTGGCCGACCCTAAAGAACGCTCCGAACATTTGATGTTGGTCGACCTCGCTCGTAATGATCTCGGCCGAGTCTGCGTTCCGGGTAGCGTCAAGGTGCCCGATTACGCGATCGTCGAGCGCTACTCGCACGTGATGCACATCGTCTCGCAAGTCGAAGGCGAGTTGGCCCCCGAAAAAGACGCCTTTGACCTTTTCCGGGCGACCTTCCCGGCCGGCACGCTTTCGGGCGCACCCAAAGTGCGTGCCATGCAGATCATTTCGGAATTCGAAGGTGAACGCCGTGGCATCTATGGCGGCGCCGTGGGCTATTTTGGTTTCGATGGGGGGCACGACTCCTGTATCGTCATTCGAACCGCCTCGCTGCGTAACGGCGTCGCCAGTATTCAGGCCGGGGCCGGTATCGTCGCCGACTCCGTTCCAAACTTAGAATTCGAAGAAACTATTAATAAGTCCAAGAGCGTGCTTCGCGCGCTCGGCCTGGCCGCCGGCCTGCGGCCCTGAACACACGCCCGTGTCCAAGTCGAAGCCACAGAAGAGCGTCAAAAAGAAGCTGCCGCCTAAGCCTGTCGTACTGAAAAAAATCGTGATTCCACCGGTTCCCGAGAAGCCCATGGTTCAGCCGGCTCCCCTTCCCGTCGCCGATCTCGACCCGACCGAGCCCGGGCTGCCCTGGGAGGAGCTTTCGCCCGAAGAGCGTTCGCCGCTCCGTTACTATTTAGATCAAATCGGCAAGACTCCCCTGCTCACGCTCGAGCAAGAAACGGCCCTGGCTCGACGCATCCTCAAAGGCGACGAAGCCGCCCGTCAGCATATGATCCAGGCCAATCTCCGCTTGGTCGTACGCATCGCCAAAGATTACGATAACTTCGGCCTGCCCTTGCTCGACCTGATCAGCGAAGGGAATTTTGGCCTGATCAAAGCCGTCGAACGTTTCGACCCGGATAAGGGCGGCAAACTCAGCACCTACGCCGCTTGGTGGATCAAACAGGCCATCAAACGGGCCTTGGCGTCGAATGGTAAAACTATCCGCCTACCCGTGCATATGGTGGACCGCATCTCGCAGATGCGACGGGTGACGAATAAATTGACCGCCGAATTAGGCCGCGAGCCGCACAACGAAGAAATCGCCCAGGCTATGGAAATCCCCATCGCCAAAATCGTGCATATGAAATCCGTCGCCAATCGCGCTGCTTCCTTGGATCAGCCGGTCGGCGAAGAAGGCGATGCGACCTTGGGCGACCTGGTCAAAGACGAGTCGGAGCGGACCCCTTTCGAAAATTTACGAACCAAGTCGGATCGGACCGAGATCAACGACATGCTCGCCCAACTCGATCCGCGCGAATCTGAGATTCTGGTGCTACGTTTCGGGCTTAACGGTGAAAGTCCGCTCACCCTCGAAGAAATCGGCGAAATGTTCAAACTAACCCGCGAACGCGTCAGACAGTTACAACAATCAGCTCTGATGCAGCTCCGGCGCATCAATGATGGGCGGCAGAAACTGTTGACCCCCGAGGATGTGCAAAAAAACAAACTCGCCGAAGCACGGTCCGGAGTTCTGAGCGATTTCTTCAAATCCAAAGGCGTGAAGCCGACGGATAAGCCAAAGCCTTTACGCGAGGGACTTTGAGGCCGCCCATAGCCCTGACTGATGGGGCCAACCTGCACCGAAGCCAGCCCCCGCTTACTTTGCCTCACAGCCTGCCCAAGTTCGGGCTTAGTCCTATCCCTTTTTAGGCACATCTGCCTAGACGTCGCCGTGGCAAGCGTCGTGCTTACTAATCAGCATGATTCTGTCCGACTACAAGGGGGCCAACCTCTTCGATGAGCTCGTCGACTCATCGGGCACGATCCGCCCTTACTACCGGAGCATAGCCGACAAGCTCACCGGCTTAAGCACCGAAGAGTTATCTCAAAAGTTACGCAGCCTTGAACTGCTGTTCCTCAAACAAGGGATTACCTTCACGGTTTATGGCGATGAACAAGGAACGGAACGCGTCTTCCCGTTTGACCCTTTTCCACGTGTCGTCCCGGCCCATGAGTGGGAACATATCGAAGCCGGCCTGATTCAACGCATCACCGCCCTGAACCTTTTCCTCTACGACGTCTACCACGAGCAACGTATCCTCAAAGACGGTATCATCCCGCCCGAAGTCGTCTTTGGCGCCTCGCATTTCCGGCCGGAGTTCGTCGGAGTTTCCGTGCCTAAGGACGCCTACATTCACGTCTGCGGGACGGACCTGATTCGGGACTCAGACGGACGCTATCTGGTCCTCGAAGATAATGGTCGGTGCCCATCCGGGGTTTCCTACGTACTGGAAAACCGAGCGGCGATGAAACGCGTCTTCCCGCAACTTTTCAGCGCCAGCGGCGTCCGCCCCGTTGATACCTACCCTTCCGACCTCTTGGCGACGCTGCGCCATATCGCTCCGCGCGAAAACCCGAATCCGACCATGGTGCTGCTAACGCCCGGGGTCCATAATAGCGCCTACTTCGAGCACTCCTTCCTCGCGCGGCAGATGAGTATCGAGATCGTGGAGGGACGCGACCTTATCGCCCTCGATGGCTTCGTCTACATGCGCACCACGCGCGGCCTCCGCCAAGTGGATGTGATTTATCGGCGGATTGATGACGATTTCCTCGATCCGCAGGTTTTCCGTAAAGATTCGTGCTTGGGCGTGCCGGGGCTGGTCGATGCCGTCCGCCGGGGCAACGTCGCATTGGCGAATGCCATCGGGACCGGCGTGGCGGACGACAAAGTCACCTACGCTTACGTCCCAGAGATGATCAAATATTACCTCTGCCAAGAGCCCATCCTCGACCAGGTGCCGACCTACCTAGCCTGGCGGGATGATGATAAGAAATATATCCTAGATAACCTACCCAAGCTCGTCGTCAAGGCGGCCAATGAGAGCGGCGGCTACGGGATGCTCATCGGCCCCACGGCAACGGCTGCCCAGATCGAGGAGTTCCGCCAGAAGGTGACCGCGCACCCGCGCAACTACATCGCCCAACCGGTCGTGAACTTCTCCCAGCACCCCACCCTCGTCGACGGCGGCCTCGAAGGTCGGCACGTCGATCTTCGCCCTTTCGTCCTGTGGGGAGATACCGTCAAAGTCTTGCCCGGAGGCCTCACCCGCGTGGCCTTAAAACGGGGTTCCATCGTCGTGAACTCCTCCCAAGGGGGCGGAAGTAAAGACACGTGGGTCCTCGCCTCCTAATACGCTCACGACCATGATGCTTTCTAGAGTCGCTGACCACCTTTACTGGATGTCCCGCCAGATCGAACGAGCGGAAAACCTTGCCCGGCTGGTTCGTGTAAGCGAAGAGATGCTCCTGGACGATGAATCGCTGGGGCGTGGCTCCGCCCAAGAGTATTGGGCGCCCGTCCTGTCCGCCACAGCGATGGAAGCCACCTTCCGAAGCCTTTACCCGCATCCCGAACAAGGCGACACCTCGAGCTTCCTCACCCTCGACGGGCGCAACCCAGATTCGATCTTATCCTGCGTCCGGGCGGCCCGAGAAAACGCCCGTTCGGTCCGCGACAAGATCTCCGACGAGATGTGGACGGAGATCAACGCCCTCTACATGCTGGTGAATTCCCCTGAGGGAGCCCTGCTCTTGGCCCGCTCTCCGCACAGTTTTTATGAAAAAATCATCACTTCCTCGATGCTCTTCGATGGCATCACGGAAGCGACGTTAAGCCGAGATGAGGGATGGAATTTCCTCCAACTGGGCAGGCTTCTTGAACGGGCGGACATGACGAGCCGCTTCTTGGACATCCGTTCGAAGTCCGCGACGTCGTCGGGCGATTCGGCCCTCGAGTCCCTTCAATGGGGCGCCGTTCTTCGTGCGTGCAGCGCCCATGCCAGTTATCGGCGCCAGCATGGCGGCGAGATCAGCGTGGAACGTGTGGTCGATCTGCTGTTGTTCTCCAACGAATTTCCGCGCTCGGTCCGGCATTGCCTCCGGCGGGCCGATGAAATCTTGCATGATATTTCCGGTACGCCGACGGGGCGCTACTCCAATGCTTCTGAAAAAATCACCGGCGCATTGCTCGCCCGCTTAAGTTTTGCCGGCCCCTCCGAGGTGATGGCTCGTGGGCTTCATGCCTATATCGACGAACTCCAAGTGCAGTTGAACTCCGCGGGACAAGCCGTCTTCGAAAGCTACGTCTTACTTCCCGGCGAAATCGATCGCCACTTCCCCCGCCACTCACGACAGGATTCGCTTTCGGACTGGCAACGCGAACAGCAGCAACAGCAGTAAGGACGGACCTTCGATGAAGCTACGCATCCTCCATCGGACCGAATATCGCTACGCCTCTCCGGTCCGGAATAATACCAACGAACTCCGCGTCACCCCTCTCACCAATCATCGGCAAAAACTCGGGCTACACCTCGTCCGGGTGCTCCCCGCTGTGCGGATGCGACGTTACCCGGACTTATACCGCAACACCGTCCACCTGTTCGAAGTCGAGGAGATGCATAAAGAACTGGCCGTCGACGTCTCCAGTATCGTCGAGACTTTCCCCACGCCCATTGCAGCCATCCCAAGGGATTGTCCCATCTCTGCCGTCAAAGCTCCCGATATCGTGGAAAGTTTCCAGCCCTACCTGCTATCCAACGGGCCAATTCACATCACGCCGGAGATTTGGCGTGCCGCCATCGACGTGCTCACTGAAAAAGGTGACCTTTTTTCGGTGATTTTGGGACTCATGGAATTCATCCACCAGAAGTGTAAATACGTCCCGGGGGCGACGCACATTGGGACGACCACCGATGAATTCTTCGCCAAACCTCAAGGCGTCTGCCAAGATTACGCCCATCTGCTAATCGCACTTTGCCGGGCCATCGGCATCCCCGGGCGTTATATCTGCGGCTATGTCTATGATGCCAAGCGCGGCGATGTCATCGGAAGCCATGCCTCACATGCCTGGTGCGAAATTTGGCTGCCAGGCTATGGCTGGCTGGGAGTAGACCCGACCAATAAGACGGTCATTCATGAAGCCTATGTGGCCTCGGCGGTGGGGCGGGATTACCGCGACGCCACGCCCATCAGCGGCAGTTACTGGGGCTCCGGTGATCGCGAAATGCGTGTGACGGTTCACGTGGAAGCAAAATAAAGGGCATTTTCTAGTATCGCTCAAGCACGCGCGAACGGTAAGTTGGCATCGTAAGACTGGCCCCAGCTTCATGACTTTAATCCTTCCCCCTCGGCCGCCGGCCAGCCCTTTTCATTCTTTTACCTGTGCTTGGAAATTAACGCGCCAGATCCATGGCCGCGGCAGCTTGGGGCAAACCCTTCTCGTCAAGTGCCCGGCCCGGGCGTTTACGGCGATGTTCAATCACCGGATTTTCAGCGCTTGGGTCGCATTCTTACTCCAGCCCGAGAACCTCCCCTTCGCAAAGACGAACCCCCTGCTCTGGCACCGGACTTTGCTGGGCTACCTCTCGACGCGCTGGAGCGCTGACCGACAATTAAAAGTGCTGCAGGACACCTACCGCTTCGCCCAAACCCATCCTGGCCCAGCGAACCAAACCCTTTTACACCAAGAGGAAATCACGGTCGCCGAAGTGCCCTTGGGTGAAGAAACTGGTACGATTCGCATCACGCTCGGACGAGACCAGCGCTTCCGGCGCGAGGGTGAATGGGCGCTGCGGGTTTTCTGCGATAAAATCGGGGGCGAATTATGCTCGGTCGCCTTTGCGGTCGAAGAAGTGAACGGCCAATGGGTGGCTTATATCGGGGCTATTCAAGGCGGCAGAGGAGCTAACGAAGAGACCATTAAGGCCTCTTGGAAGGCCATGCACGGCGTCCGGGCCAAGGCTATGGGCATTTTTGCCGTCCAAGAAGTCGTGAGCGCCCTGGGCATCTCCCGCCTCCTCGGCGCCGGCAATACCATCCAGATGAGTAGCGCTAAGCATATGATCCGGGCACCTTGGAATAAAATTTCCTTTAATTACGACACCCTGTGGACTGAGGCTGACGGCAAAGCTTTGGAAGACGGTTGGTTTGAAATACCTACGCGAGAAGTCCGCCGCACGCGCGAAGAGACCAAGACCAATAAACGGGCCCTGTATGCTCGGCGCTATGCACTCTTTGACCTCATTCAGGCAGCCGTAGACCAGAGCCTCGGCACTCGGTAAGCCCACGGGCGCAAAGGCCTTACTGGAATGACAACAAAAAGGGCCCCGTTGCCGGGGCCCTTAGATTTAACCTCTAATCCTAAGATTAGTAGTTAAAGCGAACAGAGACAGACTTTACGTTCGCGTTGTTGGCGTCCGCAGCACCGAAAGCGACGGAGAACTGTTTGTTGATGTTGTAAGATACTTCGTAGCTCCATTCGTTGCCGGAATTCTCGACGCGAGAATAACCAACACCGAGTTCGAGGCCGGCGAACACTTCGCTCAGGCTGCGACGGAGATTAACACCGATCCCGTCGGCGGTGCCGGTGGTGATACCAACCGTTGCATCAATGCCATTGGTGACGTTTTTGAAAACGTAACCAATTTCGACATTACCGTAGCCCTGCTCTTGGCTAAGCGTTACCAGGACGTTTGAACCACCAATGAGGTTCGCAACGCTGATATTGCGGTCGGTTTGGCCACTGGTATTTTGGTTAACAGTGACGCGGTTGTAGATGAGACCGGCTGGAGCGGCGCTCTGGGCAGAGGCTGCGGCCGCGAGGGTCGTGAGGGTGATGATGGGGAGGATATTTTTCATAGCGGGGTTATTATTAAACACCGAGCTGTCCAAAAACAATCCCGTAATCCCCTTAGATGACGCCACCCGCATCTTAAAGGAACACGCAAGGGGGTGAATTAAGCCTGATTATAGATACCGAGAACAGCGGCGGTAAAAGGCTCAAGCCACCAGCACTTATACACAGACAACAAAAAGGGCCCCGTTGCCGGGGCCCTTAGATTTAACCTCTAATCCTAAGATTAGTAGTTAAAGCGAACAGAGACAGACTTGGCGTTGGCGTTCTGAAAGTCCGCAGCACCGAAAGCGACGGAGAACTGTTTGTTGATGTTGTAGGATAATTCGTAGCTCCATTCGTTGCCGGAATTCTCGACGCGAGAATAACCAACACCGAGTTCGAGGCCGGCGAACACTTCGCTCAGGCTGCGACGGAGATTAACACCGATCCCGTCGGCGGTGCCGGTGGTGATAC
>CAINMU010000076.1 GCA_903850885.1 uncultured Opitutia bacterium
CGCGACGCAGTCGCGCCCCTACCCAAGGCAGCTAGGTCAGCACGCGGGGCTGACCCTACCCTTGAAAGGGGAAACAAAATACCCCGACGGGGTCGGGGTTTTGGACGGGCGGTTGGCTGGGCTCAGGCCTTGGGAGCGTTGAATTTCGCGCGGATGGCTTCGACCACGGCCGGGTCGGCCAGGGTAGAGATGTTGCCGAGTTCGCGGCCTTCGGAGATGTCGCGGAGGAGGCGGCGCATGATCTTGCCGGAGCGGGTCTTGGGAAGGTCGGGGACGAATACGATGCGTTCCGGGCGAGCGAACTTGCCGATCTTGGCGTCGACCATGCCATTGAGCTTCTTGGCGAGTTCGGCTTCGTTGACGTTTTTGGCAGCAGCGGACTTCAGGATGACGAAAGCCATCAGCCCTTGGCCCTTGAGGTCGTGCTTCACGCCGATGACCGCAGATTCGGCGACGGCGGCATCTTCGATGAAGACCGCTTCTAGTTCGGCCGTGCCGATGCGGTGGCCGGAGACATTGACCACATCGTCGACGCGACCCGTGATCCAAAGGTAACCATCCTTATCGCGGATGGCGCCGTCGCCGGGGAAGTAATATTTACCGCCCCAGCGATTCCAGTAAGTATCCACGTAGCGCTGTTCATCACCGAAGATGCCTTGCGTGATGCCGGGCCAGGGTTTGCGAATGGCGAGGATACCGTGATCGGTCTCATTACCGTTTTCGTCGAGGACGGCGGCGTCGACGCCAAAGAAGGGCAGGGTAGCCGAGCCGGGTTTGGTGGGCGTGCAGCCGGGCATCGGCGTGATCATGTGGCCGCCGGTTTCGGTCTGCCACCAGGTGTCCACAATCGGGCACTTTTCCGCGCCGATATTCTTATGATACCAGAGCCAAGCCTCGGGGTTGATCGGTTCGCCGACCGAGCCGAGAAGGCGCAGCGAAGAGAGATTGTATTTTTTCACCCACTCGTCGCCCCACTTCATGAAGGCGCGAATCGCGGTCGGAGCGGTGTAGAAGACCGTCACCTTATGGTCTTCGACGATTTTCCAAAAACGACCGAAGTCCGGAGCGTCGGGGGCGCCTTCGTACATCAGCACCGAAGTGCCGTTTAACAGCGGACCGTAGACGACGTAAGTGTGACCCGTGACCCAGCCGACGTCGGCCGTGCACCAGAAGAGATCGTCGCCGCGGAGGTCGAAGACATACTTGTTGGTCGCGTAGGCATGCACCATGTACCCGCCGGTGCTGTGCATGATACCCTTCGGCTTGCCGGTGGAGCCGGAAGTGTAGAGCAGGAAGAGCATGTCATTGGCATCTTGCCAGACCGCTTCGCATTCATCGGAGACGGAGGTCGCCGCTTCGTGATACCAGACATCGCGGCCGGCTTGCATGGCGCAGGCGGCGTCGGGTTTGCCCGGGTGGCGCTGGAAGACCAGCACGCTGGTGATCGAAGGACAATCCTTCACGCCTTCATCAACGGTTTGTTTCAGCGGAAGGAATTTACCGCGACGATAGCCGCCATCCATCGTGATGACGGACATGGATTTGGCGTCGTTGACGCGGTCGCGGATGGATTCAGCGGAGAAGCCGCCGAAGACCACCGAGTGGACGATACCGAGGCGGGCGCAGGCCAGGACGGCCATCGCAAGTTCGGGCACCATCGGCATGTAGATCGCGACGGTATCGCCTTTTTTCAAACCGAGCTCCTTGAACACGTTGGAAATACGGGAGACCTCGCGGTGCAATTCGCGGTAGGTTATTTTCCGGACTTCGGTGGCGTGGCCGTTGGCGGTCGGTTCGCCTTCGTAGACGATTGCCACCTTGTCGCCGAGACCTTTGGCAATCTGGGCGTCGAGACAGTTATAAGCCACGTTGGTCTTGCCGTCGACGAACCAGCGGAAGAAAGGCTTCTTGGATTCGTCGAGCACCTTGGTCCAAGGCTGGAACCATGAGAGCTCATTCGCTTCGTCGGCCCAAAAGCCATCCGGGTCCTTAAGGGAGCGGTCGTAGAGGGCTTGGTAACCGTCCATGCCTTTGACGCGGGCTTTGGCGACGAAAGCAGCGGAAGGTGGGAAGACCTGTTCATTGGAGCCGAAGCCTTCGGCGCTGGCCTTGAGGACATCGGCCATCTCTTCATTGACCTCGGTATTCGCCTTACGCTTGGCGCGGATGATGAGGTAGACGGAAAAAATAACGAGCAGCGCCAAGCAAAGAACCAGCTCAGGGGTGGAATTGATGTCGGGACTAACTTTAGCAACTGCCAGGGAAAGGGCCATGAGGGGGGGTGGGGTGATCATATAAGAACCGAGCAACCGACCCGCGGGCAACAAAAACCCTTTTAATGTGAGTAGGTTAGCCGGCTGGTGCGGCCCGGCTTAAAGTTCGGCGATTAATTCGGTAAAACTATCGACGACCCGGACGCCTAGACCGTTCAGCCGGTCGCGATGTTGGTGGCCGTGGGCGACCAAGACGCAGTCGACGCCCATGGCGGCGGCGGCTTCGGCGTCGTGGGCGGTGTCGCCGACGTATATGACTTTTTCAGGCGCCACCGCGAGGTCGGACAAGTGATGGCGAGCGCGTTCCGCTTTGCTGCCGGCATGGATATCGTGGCCGCCGCAGGACTTGATGAAATGATGGTCCAGCCCGAACTGCGAGAGCGTCGCCGTGAGCAGCTTGCTCTCGTAGGCGGAGAGGACCGAATGGGTTAGCCCTTGGGCGGTGAGGCCTTCGAGTAACGCTACGCTTTGTGGATGGAGGAGGCATTCATGTTTGCGGGCCTCGTAGCTGTTCATGAAGTGGACGGAGATGGCCGGAAAGTTTTTTTCATCCGGTGAGAGGCCTACCTTGTGGTAGACGTTGATGACCGGAAATTCAAAAATCTGGCGGTAGCGCACCGGATC
>CAINMU010000077.1 GCA_903850885.1 uncultured Opitutia bacterium
CCTAAGTTTCGGCCTCTACCTTGGCTATGTCGCTCGCGAGCGCAAGACGCCGACCGCCCTAGGCGTTTCGGAAACCGCCCCAGCGACTGCCGTACCTGCCACCGCTCCTGTTTCTGCGGCTTCTGCGCCTGCGGCGGCGACCCAACCAGCCGCCTCGGTTCCTGCCACCCCTTCCCAGCCCGTCGCCCCAGCCGCTACGCCTAAGCCAGCGGCTTCTGCTCCGGCCAAGTAAGTTAGTTCGGTGCGCCTCGGCCTACTCAGCTTGTCCGTTCGCTGGGTATTCCTTCTGGGTGTCCTTTCTTTGTCGGCCCAGTCCCGGGTCGTTGAAGATGGCTTTGCGCAATTAAGTCCGGCGGAAGCAGCAAAAACTTTAAGCGATTTCCGTCGTTCCGGTTTAAGCTCCGACGTCTGCTTCAAATTTGAGATCGTCCACAAACCGCGGAAAGGCGATTCCGCCCCCGCCGTCCATGGTATCCTCTGGGCCACCCAAGCCGCCGAAGGTTCGAAAGTACGCGTCGAAATGTGGAAAGAAAACGGCTCTCTCGACCAAGCCTTCCTTGCGATTAAATCCCCCACGCAATCCGCCCTCTGGCAAGCGGCAGCTGGTCAGCCCGCCTTATTAGTACCGGTGGGAACCTCTACCGCTCCGCTGGCCGCCCGACTTTTGCTCACACCGTTTGACCTGCACCTGCCCTTTACCCATTGGAGCGATACGCAGTACACCAAGACCGATCATGCGCGCGGCCGGCCTGTCCATTTTTTCGTCGCCAAAAATCCTGCGCCCAGCGAACCCAGTTTCGTCATCTTCGGCCTCGATCGTTCTTACGGCGTACTCGTCCAGGCGGTCAGTATGAATGGTCAGAAAAAAATCACCCGCACCTTCCAGGTCGAAGAATTTGCGAAGACCGACAACCAATGGATTCTGGGCGCGTGCAGCGTCCGCGATGAGTCAACCCGGGACGTCGACTTATTTAAAATCACCGAAGCCGCCGTCCACCTCGCCTTACCAGCCACGCTGTTCGATCCGACAACGCTGAACCAAGCAACCGTCCTGCCTGCCAACCTCAAAGCCCTTTAAGCCATGTCCGCCCGAGCCACTGATATCGCTCGCTTTTGCGACGCCCTCACCCGCCGGACGGAGATTAAAGATTTCGAGGGGGCTAAAAACGGCCTGCAACATCGCGGCAAAGCCACCGTCAAAAAAGTGGGGGCCGCGGTGGATGCGGGCTCCGAAGTATTTAAATTAGCCGCGCGTCGAGGCATCGACTTCCTCATCGTCCACCACGGTATCTACTGGCGCCCCGTCTCGCCCGCACGGGTGGTCCGAAAACTACGCAAAGGTTCGCTAAAAAAGACCGGCCTCTCGCTTTATTCCAGTCACTTGCCCTTGGACGCCCATCCCGCCATCGGCAACAACGCGCTGATCGCCCAAGACCTGGGCTTAAAAATTACCGATTGGTTCGTGGACTACGAAGGCCTCCCCATCGCCTGCCTCTGTGCAGGTATCCCTCGTAATATTTTAGTTAAACGGCTCAAAGCGAGTTACCCCCAAACTTTCAAGGGCATCGAATTCGGCGCGAAAAAACCTCGCCGGATCGCCATCCTCAGCGGCAGCGGGCGTTCGGCTTTGCCCGCACTCAAACGCCACGACTGCGACACGCTGATCACCGGCGAACTCCGGGAAGAACATTTCAACGAAGCCCAGGAACAGGGCTGGAATCTCTACCCTTGCGGCCACTACGCCACCGAGACCTGGGGCGTCAAAGCCCTCGCCCTGGCCGTCGCGACCGAGTTCGGCATCCCGTGGGAATTTATTGATACGGGTAATCCGCTCTAACGACTCCGGCCGATGTATCGCGGACGCATCGCCCCAACGCCCACAGGGCACTTACACCTCGGTCACGCCCGAACGTTCGCCCTGGCCGCCCAAAGAGCTCAGCAAGCCAACGGGTCGCTTATTTATCGCACCGAAGACCTGGATACCGGGCGTTGCCGACCGGAATTCGCCGAGGCGGCGATCGCCGATCTCCAATGGCTGGGCTTACAATGGCAAGAAGGTCCCGACTGCGGCGGTCCGCATGGGCCCTACGTCCAATCCCAAAGACTCACCTGGTTTCAGGCAGTTTGGCTCAAGCTTCGCGCCACTTGTCAGATTTATCCCTGCGCTATGTCACGCAAGGATGTGGAACGCGCCCTGACGGCACCGCACGCGGAGGAAGACGCTGAGCCCATCTTCCCTACGACGCTGCGGCCCGCTCCGGGAACGGGTAGCGAGGCGCTAATCCCCGGTAATACCAACTGGAGATTCCGCGTGCCGGACGGAGAAGTAATCCGTTTTGACGACGCCCTCCAAGGTCCGCAAAGCTTCCAAGCGGGTCAAGATTTCGGCGATTTCTTGGTCTGGCGCAAAGACGGCTTTCCTTCCTACGAGCTCGCCGTTGTCGCCGATGATCACGACATGGAAATCACCGAAGTCGTCCGCGGCGCCGATCTCTTGCTTTCGACCGCCCGTCAACTCCTGCTCTATCGCGCGCTCGGCTGGACTCCGCCCACCTGGGCACACGCCCCTTTAGTCTTAGATCAGGCCGGCCAACGTCTCTCCAAACGAGCCGATGGGCTATCGATTCGGGAGCTTCGCGCCAAGGGTAAGACCCCGACGGAGGTCATCCATGGTAGCGTCTGAAAACTTTAAGCGCCTTTCGCTGCCTTCTTCGCCGCTTCCGTCTTTTGTCCGTCCGGAGCTGCTTCGCCTTCTTTTTTCTTAGCGCTTAAACGCGGTAAGTATTTTTCCGGACCCGAACCCGGAGAATAGCCCGTGACTTGAGCCAAGGCTTCACCGGTTTTGGGGTCGATGACCATGACACTGGGAAAGCCACGGACTTGATATTTTTCTTTGGCTTTAGTATTACTTGCCACCTCGGAGGGCGGAAGTTTTTTGGACTTAGGAAAATCCAGCTTCACCAGGACGTAGTCTTTGGCAAAAGTCGCGAAGGCGGGCTTATCAAACACTTCTTTGTCCAGCGCGATGCAGTAGCCGCACCAATCACTGCCGGTAAAATTTCTTATTCTCCTTAAGCGCAACCGTCTTAGCCTCCTCCAGGCTCTTGAGCCATTTGGTCGCAGCCGAAGCCGGCAAGACCCCGATCAAGATAAACAGGCAAAGGGCGACGGAGCGGAGGGAGGTTATCATGGGGTGGGTAAATATCGGGCCGATGCCGCAGCGCAGCTTACTTGGCCTTAGATTTAAGGGCGTCATCTCGGGCCGCGACGACGCGGACCCGGAGTTCTTTCAATTCCTCGACGGTGCTGGAATCCTTGGCTTCAGCCAGAATTTCGTCGATGACCTTAAGGACGGCCTCGTGATCGCCCGGCTTGCACATTGCGACGATCTGGACGCGAGACTTGAGCAAGCTAAGCCGTAATTCTCCCGTGACGTTGCGGTCTTTGATAAATTTCGCCAAAGCGACTTCCGCGGCGGCTAAATCTTTTTTCTCCAACAAGGGATCTAATTGAGCGGAAAGCGCATCGGTCAATGCGTGCTCTTTGGCTTCAAATTCCAAACGGGCAGCGAGAGCCTGCTTACCTTCGGCGGTATTTTGACGGCGGAGTTGCGCGAGGTGTTTTAAATAGTTCTCGGGTCCGCCCGCTTCATAGCCAGTCTGGGCATAGACCTCGCCCTGCGCATCTAAGAGCAAGATCGTCGGGAAGCCTTGGATGTTATATTTTTTAGCCAACGCCTCATTCTGCGCTTTGAGTGCGGGGGCAAGGGGCTTCGCCCGCGGGAAATCAATTTCGACTAAAACGAAATATTTTGAAGCTTCAGCGAACTGCGGTTGATCAAAGACTTCCTTCTTCAGACGGATGCACCAGCCGCACCAATCACTGCCTGTAAAATCGACCAAGATTTCCTTCTTCTCGGCTTGGGCGACCTTCTTGGCAGCCTCCAGATCTGTCAGCCAAGTATCGGCGGCAGCAACCGAAACGAAACTCAGGTACAGAGCAACAAAGGCGAGGAAACAACGAGACATAGCTCAAGGAAACTCGGCCCCCGCAACGAGGCAACCCGCAATCTGCCAACCCTGCGTTGCAAATATGAGGTTTATCCCTCACTTAACCCTCATGGCCGGCACCCGTATCCTCCTCGTTGACAATGGCTCCTACGAGCCCGCGGCGACCCTGGCCTTGCGCGGACTGGCCCAGGAAGTCAGCAAGCTCATCGGCCAAGAAGTCCGCCCAGTCTCCACGATGCATTCGAGCAAAATCGACCCTGCCCTGCTCGGCGGCGTGCCCGCGGTTATCTTTGAAAACGCCGTCCAGCAGGCCAAGGCCGACGGGATCGAAGAACTCGTCGTGCTCCCGCTATTCATCGGCCCGAGCCGCGCGATTACGGAATATCTCCCCAAGGTCTTCGCCGATACGCAACCAGGCGCGATGCAGCTCAGCATCCGCGACCCGCTCTTCGGCCCCGAGCTAGTGACCATGTTAATCGATAACTTGAAATCGACCGGCTGGACCAAAGGCAGCGGCACGGTCTACCTTTGCGACCACGGTTCACCCATTCAAGAGGTGACGCGTTGCCGAAACTTCTTCGCCAGCGCCATCCGTACTGAGCTCGGCCTGAAAGACGATGAACTCATCGCCTGTTCGATGGAACGTCGCGAGGGCACAGAATATGACTTTAACATGCCCCTCCTTCAAGACGCCCTGCAACAGGCCAAGGGCGAGGCGATCATCCTGATGCTCTTCCTGCTCCCCGGTCGTCATGCCGGGTCCGATGGCGACGTCGCCACCATCGCGAAGGAACACGCCCCGGCCCTTCTGAGCTGGAAGCTTTCTCCGCTCCTTGGCACGCACCCTGACCTAGCGAGTGTCCTCGTAGCGAGGCACACCTTACAGTCCTGATCTCAGGCCAACGCCGCGATACGTCCCATCAGACCCGTGTGGCGGGGCGGAGCGACGACGGCGCCGACGACCGCGATGAGCGGCGTGGGCAGCTCGGCAACATCGACCTTACCCATCGCGAGATCAGCTAAAGTCGTGAGCACGTCAGAGGCGCCGTCTTGCGAAACCTTTGAAAGCAGCCGAATCGGCAGATCCGCTTGCGCACCGGCAGCGATGAGTTTGACGGCCACCGAAGGCAAAGCTTTCGCGCCCATGTAAAGACAGAGGGTCGCCCCAGTCTGCACATGAGCTTTCCAGTTTTGGTCCGTGCCGTCAGCACAGTGACCGGTAAGAAAAGTAACGGACGCCGCTTTACCGCGATGCGTCAGAGGAAAGGCGGCGTCAGCGCCCGCAGCGGTCGCAGCCGTGACCCCTGGTACGACTTCAAAAGGAATGCCTCGCGACGCTAAGTGATCCATCTCTTCACCCAAACGTCCAAAAATGCCAGGGTCTCCACCCTTGAGACGCACGACTAGTCCACCTTGTAGGGCTTCGCGCACGAGGATAGCGTTGATCTCTTCCTGGGTCGACGAGTGCACGCCGCAACGTTTGCCGACGGGCACGATTTTCGTCGTCGCCGGAATCTCTCCCAAAAGGGCCTCTCCCGGGAGCGCATCGTGGATGACCACGTCAGCCTGCTGAAGCAGTCGCAGCCCACGGACGGTGATCAGGTCGGGCGCCCCTGGCCCCGCCCCCACAAAGACCACCCGGCCACTGAGATTCTTTACCATTTATTTAAACTTGACCCCTATTTATGTAATCATAGGTAAAGATATCAAGTTAAATCAATCTATGGACCCAAAACCCGAAAAACCCCTCTCCAAGAACGAAATCATGAAGGCCGAGAAACCGGACCTTTCGGGTAATATTCGTGAAACCCTCGCCAATCCCGAAGCCGATCGCTTCACGGGTGATGACGAGCAATTTATCAAGTTCCACGGTATCTATCAGCAAGACGACCGCGACAAGCGCAAGGTCGGCAAAGAATACTCCGTCATGGTGCGCACCCGCCAGACCGGCGGCATCGTCCCAGCGGCTCAATACATCGTCTACGACGAACTCTCGGGCCGCTTTGCCAATGGCACGCTCCGCATCACCTCCCGCCAGACTTTTCAGTTTCACGGCGTGCTGCAACAAGGCATCGGTCCGCTGATC
Organism: uncultured Opitutia bacterium; assembly: GCA_903850885.1. Lineage (GTDB taxonomy): Bacteria > Verrucomicrobiota > Verrucomicrobiia > Opitutales > UBA953 > UBA953. The sequence goes on from CAINMU010000077.1 coordinate 6,097, forward strand.
AAGTCGATCAACGACGCACTTAGCTCCACGCTCGCCACCTGCGGCGACGTGAATCGTAACGTCACCGCCCCTTCCAATCCGCCGGTCGATGAGATCGCCGTGCAGGTCGATGAAGACGCGTTCGCGATCACCCGCGCGCTGCTCCCTCGTACCACCGCTTACCACTCGATCTGGGTCGATGGCGTGCAGGTCGACCTGGGTCTCGGAGACAAGATCGCCAAAGCTCGCGCCTCGGTCGATCAAGCCAACCCCTACATGCCGCCGCCTGCCGATACCGATGAATCTGGTGCCGCGACCGATTCGCTTTACGGCAAAACCTACCTGCCTCGTAAATTTAAAACCGGTTTCGCTATTCCGCCCAACAATGACACCGATATCTTTACCAACGACATGGGCTACGTCGCCATCGTCGAAAATGGTCAACTGATCGGCTACAACCTCCTCGTCGGTGGCGGCCTCGGCACCTCGCACGGCAACAAAGCGACCTATCCACGACTGGCTGACGTCATCGGCTTCATCACCCGCGAACAAGTCGTGAGCGTCGGCACCGCCGTCATTTCGATTCACCGCGATTGGGGTGATCGCACCGACCGCAAACACGCCCGGATTAAATACGTCCTCCAAGAAAAGGGCGTCGAATGGTTCCGTGCCGAACTCGCGCAACGGCTGGGCGCTCCCCTGCCTCCGGCCAAACCTTTTCTCTTCAAAGGACAAGGGGATGCTTTTGGCTGGTTCAAACAATTAGATGGCCGCGCTTTCCTCGGACTATTCGTCGAAACGGGACGCGTCAAAGATGCCGGCAATTATCGCCTCAAAACCGCGCTCCGCGTCATCGCCGAAAAATTCGCGCCGACCTTCCGCCTGACCGCGACGCAGAATCTGATCCTCTCGGACATCCAAGAGGCCGACAAAGCGGCCATCGAGAAAGTCCTCCACGACCATGGTTGTGCCATCGTCTTCAATCCTGGTCTCATCAAAGGACGCGGTATGGCCTGCCCAGCTCTCCCGACCTGTGGCCTCGCCCTCGCTGAATCCGAACGCATCTTCCCGCAGTTCCTCGCTAAACTCGAAGAGGGTCAAGCGGCGGCCGGCATCGCCGATGAAGAACTCGTCGTCCGCATGACCGGCTGCCCCAATGGTTGCGCCCGCCCTTATAACGCCGAAATCGGCCTCGTGGGTAAAGCCCCCGGCAAGTATAACATCATGCTCGGCGGCAACCGCGAAGGTACCCGCCTCGCTCGCCTCTGGAAGGAAGCTGCCCTGGCCGACGAAATTCCTGTCCTCATCGGCGAACTGTTCAAGCAGTACGCCCAGGAACGCCAAGTTGGCCAAGCTTTTGGCGACTGGGTCGATCAGGCTGCAGTCTGGCCCGCCGCTCCCGCCGCTTAAGTCTTCCCATGGCCGACCTCGACCCTACTCGCATTCCGTCTCTCGACGCCCGTCTCTCGACGCTGGCGCCGGTGGATCGTCTGCGCTGGGCGTACGAGTCCTTCGGCGCGCGCGCGGGCATTGGCACGAGTTTCCAGCCCGCGGGCATCGTCATCCTGCACCTTACTAAGACTGCTGGCCTGCCCATTCAGGCCTTTACGCTCAATACGGGCCTGCTGTTTCCCGAGACGCTCGCTTTCAAGGCCAAGCTCGAAGCCCATCTCGGCCTCAAGGTCGAGGAAGTACATCCGGCGCAAACCGTCGAACAGCAGGCGGCCCAATACGGTGCCGAACTCTGGAAGCGCGACCCCGAGAAATGCTGCGAACTTCGCAAAGTAGATTCCCTCGGCAAGAAACTCTTCGACCTCGACCTCTGGATCACCGGTATGCGCCGTGATCAAAGCGCCGAACGTTCGGCTACCCCGATTCTTTCGCTCGCGGCTCGTCCCGATAATTCCGACGTCTGGAAACTTAACCCGCTCGTCGACTGGAGTCGCGACCAGGTCTGGGCCTATCTGAAAGAACACGGCCTGCCTCACAACGCGCTTCACGATCTTGGCTACCGTTCCATTGGCTGCCAACCGTGCACCCTGCCGTCTTCAGGCGGCGATGAACGCGGCGGCCGCTGGCCGGGCTTTGATAAAAAAGAATGCGGCCTACACACCCGTACCCAAAAATAATTTCTGACCCCCATGTCACGTAACGCTCAAAACGACCACCTCACGCGTCTCGAACAGACGTCCATCCACGTCTTCCGTGAGGCCTTCGCCAACTTCCGCTCGGTCTGTATGCCCTGGTCCATGGGCAAGGATTCCAACGTCCTCATCTGGCTCGCCCGTAAGGCCTTCTGCGGAAAAATCCCGTTCCCCCTCCTGCACATCGACACGACTTACGAGTTCCCAGAGATGTACGAATTCCGTGAGAAGGCCAAGGTCATCCACGGCATCGATCTGATCGTGCGCGTCAACGAAGACGCCATCCGTCGCGGCATCGGTTACGCCACACACGACCCCGTCACTGTCACGCACGAACTTAAAACGGTCCCGTTCAAAGCCGCGATCGATGAATTTAAATGGGATGCTCTCGTGACCGGTATTCGCCGCGACGAAGATCCAACCCGCGCCAAAGAACGCTGGTTCTCCCCACGCTCCGCCGAAGGTAATTGGGATTACAAAGATCAGCCACCCGAATTCTGGGGCCAGTTCGCCAGCACCGCGCCCGAAGGCGGCCACGTCCGCGTGCAGCCCCTGCTTGAATGGACCGAACTTGATATCTGGGAATACATCCGTCGGGAAAATATCCCCAACCCGACGCTTTATTTTTCCCGTAACGGCAAACGCTTCCGTTCGCTCGGTTGCCACCCCATCACGCACCCAGTCGACAGCCCAGCCAGCAACATCGACGAGGTCATCGAGGAACTTAAGCTCACCAAGACCAGCGAACGCGCCGGCCGCGCCCAAGACCACGTTGGCCGTAATTCCATGCAGGAACTCCGCGCCAAGGGCTTCATGTAAACCACCCAGCCGAACTACTAACCCATGAATACCCAATCCCTTTCCCAACCTGTGAGCACGCCTTCCCTTTCCGTCGAAGACCACCGCAAGATGCACGTCGTTGTCGTCGGTCACGTCGACCATGGTAAATCCACGTTCGTTGGCCGCCTTCTTAACGACACCGACTCGCTACCTAACGGCAAGATCGAACAGGTTCGCAAGAATTGTGCCATCGAAGGCATGGAATTCGAATATGCCTTCCTTCTCGACGCCTTAATCGAGGAACAGGAACAGAATATCACCATTGATACGACGCGCATCTTTTTCCGCACCAAGCAGCGCGCCTACGCCATCATCGACGCCCCGGGCCATAAAGAATTTCTGAAGAACATGGTGACGGGCGCCGCCAGCGCTTCGGCCGCGTTATTGCTCATCGACGCCAAAGAAGGCGTGATGGATCAGTCTCGTCGCCACGCTTTCTTACTTTCCCTTCTGGGCGTGAAGCAGCTCGTCGTGCTCGTGAACAAGATGGACCTCGTCGACCACTCGGAGTCCACGTATCAGAAGATCGTCGCTGAATATTCGGTCTTTCTCAAAACGCTCGGCCTGAACGCCGTGCACTTTATTCCGATCGCCGCCAAACACGGCGAGAATGTGGTCGCACGTTCCGATAAGATGCCCTGGTGGAAAGGCCCTACGGTGACCGAGGCCCTCGATGGTTTCGCCCATGAAGACGACCTCACCGGCCTGCCCTTGCGCCTGCCGGTTTCAGATATCTATCGATTCGACGAGCGCCGCATCATCGCGGGCCGCGTCGAAGCCGGCGCCATCCGTCCGGGAGATGAACTCATCTTCCAGCCGGGCGGCCGCCGCAGCACGGTGCGCACTTTTGAAGATTGGCCCGGACCTGAAACACGTTCGGTTGTCGGCACCGGCGGTTCCGCCAGCGTCACCCTCTCCGAACAGATTTTCGTCGAACGCGGCCAAGTCGCCTCCCACCCCTCAAACCAACCTCGGGTCGGTCGTGAATTCCGGGCCCGCATTTTCTGGTTAGGTAAAGAGCCGCTGCAAACGAACAAGACTTATCGGTTACGCTTGCTGACTCAGAACGTCGAAGCCGTCATCGCGAAGATTGAAAAGATCACCGATGCCTCCACCCTCGAATCAAAAGAAGGCAGCAGCGTCCCACGCGATTCAATCTGCGAAGTCATTGTGCGTGCCACGCGTAATATCGCTTTCGACCTCCATCACGAATGCCCAATCACCGGACGTTTCGCCCTTGAAGAAAGCGGCCGCATCCATGGCGGCGGTATCATCCTCGACGCCGTCTCGAAGTCCGCAGCCCCTTCTGGCAAAGTCACCGCCGGCGAAAGAACGGCCCGCTCCGGACATCCTGCCGCGGTCGTCTGGTTCACCGGACTTTCCGGTTCGGGTAAATCGACCATCGCGGAAGCCGTGGAGCGTCGCCTGTTCGATGCCGCCCGCAATGTAATCCGCGTCGACGGCGACGACTTACGTATCTCACTTAATCGCGACCTTGGTTTCTCGGCCGCCGATCGTTCCGAAAGCGTTCGCCGGGCCTCCGCCGTCGCCGGCCTCTTCGCCGGGACGGGTCATATCGCCCTGGTCACCCTGATTGCACCGTTGGCTGCCGATCGCGCTAAAGCCCGTGCCACTCTGGCGAGCCACGCGTTCATCGAGGTCTTCGTCGATGCCCCGCTCGCCGTCTGCGAATCCCGCGACGTCAAAGGACTCTACGCTAAAGCCCGTCGTGGCGAGATCGCCGAATTCACCGGCATCTCGTCTCCTTACGAAGCTCCCGAATCTCCGGAAGTTCATATCCGGACAGACAAGCTTAGCACCGATGAAGCGGTCGACCTCGTGCTCAGCGCGATTGACAAAGTTCTCCAGGGCAAGGGCGACGACTGGGAAGTGTAATTGAAGAATATGGGGGCACGTGGGTAAGGGAATGTTTGCCTCTGCCTTGGGTAGGGATGCGATGACATCGCATCCGTTGGCTTAGTTGGCCTATAGGTAGGGGCAGCACCGCGTGCTGCCCTAGTTGCCTCTGCCTTAGTTTGCCTCTAGGTAGGGGCAGCACCGCGTGCTGCCCTAGTTGCCTCTGCCTCTACCTCTGCCTTAGGTAGGGTTGAGCGCCCTCGCTCAACCGCGGCTGATCAGCCCACCTATCCCCTGCGACGGTTAGGCCGCGACACCGTCTCGCTCCCACCCGCCCCCGTATTGATGTCTCTATCTGTATTCCTTGCCCACTCGTCAACTTGTCAACTGACCAGCTAGTAATCCCTCTGGCCAACTGATCAACCGGTCAACTAGTCTCTCGCGGCTCCGCCGCTTTGCCTCCCTTGTCCCCTGGTCAACTTGCCAGCCGGCCAGCTAATCTGCATCGATCTTGCCAACTGGCCCCCTGGTCAACCGGTCAACTAACTTGTATCCCTGCCTCTCTGGCCAACTGGCCAACCAATCAACTAGTCTCTCGCGGCTCCGCCGCTTTGCCTCCCTTGTCCACGGGTCAACTTGTCAACTGGCCAGCTAGTTATCCGTCTTGCCCTCTGGCCAACTGGCCAACTGATCAACCGGTCAACTAATGTGTGCCGGCGGCTCCGCCGCCCTCATGTCCCCTTGCCCCCTTGCCCACTTCCCCCCTAACTCACCCCATGCGCCTCCCCATCGCCCTCGCCCTCCTCGCCTGCCTCTCCGCCTTCGCAGCTGAGCCTCGTAAGAACGTCCTACTTCTCGTCTCCGACGATTGCGGGACCCGTATGGGCACCTACGGCGGCCCGGTGCAGACACCAAACATCGACGCCCTCGCCCGTTCCGGCGTCCGCTTCGATCGTGCTTATTGTCAATACGCGCTCTGTAACCCAAGCCGCACTTCCTTCCTGACAGGCCTGCGCCCCGACACCACCGGCGTCTACGACAACGCGAAGGAATTCCGCAAAGTCATTCCGGATATCGTCACGTTGCCGGAGATGTTTAAGAACAACGGATACGCCGTTGCCCGCATCGGTAAGCTCTATCACTACGGAGTACCGAAGGAAATCGGCACCAATGGGCTCGATGATCCTAAATCCTGGGGGCAGGTCTGGAATCCCCGCGGCCGTGATTGCGACGACGAAGATAAAATCTTCTCCATCGGTATCGGTGCCGGCACTTCGGCCGACAATGCCAAAGGGAAGGCTGGCCAAATCCTCGTGGGTTCAGGCAACTACGGTGGCACGCTGAGCTGGTTGGCCGCCGGCGGTGAAGACACTGAGCAGACCGACGGCAAGATTGCCGCCCAAGCCATCAGCTACCTGCAAACTAAGCGCGAAACTCCGTTCTTCCTGGCAGTCGGCTTTTTCCGCCCTCACACCCCTTACGTCTCTCCGAAGAAATATTTCGATCTCTACCCTAAAGACAAACTCGAAATCGTCCCCGACCCGACCGCTGACCGTGCGTCCAAGCCCCCGGTGGCCCTTTCCAATACGACGGTGGCCAACTACGGCATGATCGAAGACACGCAGCGTACCGCCAAGCAGGCCTATCTGGCCTCGATGAGTTTCATGGACGCCCAGTTCGGGCTGGTACTTGCGGAGCTCAAGAAGCAAGGCCTCGATAAGAATACCGTCGTCATATTTATCAGCGACCACGGCTACAATCTCGGCGAACACGGCCTCTGGCAGAAACGCTCGCTCTACGAAGATTCCGCCCGCGTACCACTCATCATCCGTGACCCGGATAGCAAGGCCAACGGCCAGTCGACCCAGCGCATCGCCGAACTCGTCGACCTCTACCCCACCGTTGCCGACCTCTGCGGCCTGACGCCCGACAAACGTACCCAAGGCAAGAGCCTCCGTCCCCTGCTCAATGAACCCAATCGCCCTTGGGCCAACGTGGCATACACGCAAGTCGACTTTAGTGCCGCCAACAAAGATGCCTCCTTCGCCGGTGGCAAACCGAAGAAAGTTGTCGGCAGTAAGGTCGGCCGCTCCGTTCGGACCGAACGCTACCGCTATACCGAGTGGAACGAAGGGGCCATCGGCCTCGAACTCTACGATCACGAAAAAGATCCGAAAGAACTCACGAACCTCGCCATGGACCCCGCTTACGCCCAGGTCGTGACCGAACTCAAGGCGACCCTGGCTAAAGGGACGAATTAAGCGGACTGGATTTGTCTTAAGGTAGGGACAGCACCACGTGCTGTCCTAGTTCTCCATGCATCAGGTAGGGCTGACCGCCCTCGGTCAGCCGCAGGCGCTCAACCCAACTGCGAGACATCCCCTGACCCTCCGTTGACTCCCGGTTCTTGGCGGATACCTTATCAACCATGAAATTGCTGCACCTCGACGCCTCTCCTCGTTCGGTACGTTCGGTAACGCGCAAACTTTCCGCGGGTTTCATCCAGAATCTGCGAGTACGCCTCCCGGGCTTACACGTCACCCATCGCGACGTCGGGCATCATCCGCCCGCCTTCATCTCCGACGCCTGGGTGGGCGCGGCCTTTGCTCCCGCCGACCACGATGACCCCTCGATGAAAGGGATATTGCACCACTCCGATGAATTAACCGCTGAGCTACTTAACTGCGACACCTTGCTCATCGCCTCTCCGATGCATAACTTTACGATCTCCGCCTCGCTCAAGGCCTGGATAGATCAAGTCGTCCGCACCGACATGACCTTTAAAATCACCGAGCAAGGCGTCGTCCCCTTGCTCCACGGTAAAAAAGCACTCGTCATTACTTCCCGCGGAGGCTTCGTCGCTGGGACCGATTACGATTTTCAAGAACCTTACCTGCGCAAGATTCTCGGCTTCATCGGCATCACGGATGTGACTTTTGTTCATGCTGAGGGCGTCAATAGCGGCGAAAAAGAAAGGACTGAAGCCATGACCCAAGCCTCGGCGAAACTAATCGAACTGGCGAAGAGTTGGTAAGACCTCCCATCGCTGCCCTAATTTGCCTCTTGGTAGGGGCAGCACCGCGTGCTGCCCTAGTTGCCTTGGGTTCGGATGCGATGACATCGCATCCGCTGTAAGAAATTCATTATCAGGTGGCAGGATTAATTTCAGGTCCCGGAGCACAGGTAGGGCTGATCACCCTTGATCAGCCGCGGTTAAGCGAGGGCGCTCAACAAAAGGGAAATTTCTCCCAGCCATGGGGAATACCCATATGATGCCTGAGAGCAGCCGGAAGAGACTCCAAATGTTGGCGCATCTTCGCGGGAAGACTACTCGATGAATCAATGGCCCTTACCAAGTAAAGCAAGATGACTAAGGTGTTATAAACCTTATTACGATCAGCGCCGTGGGCGAAGGCGCTCCACAATCCAGCCGGCTTTTTCCGCGGAAGTGATAGTTCGATATTGAATCGGCGATTCCAGAGTCGCCCATGGTGTGCGGCCGTATTCCGTACCACGTTAAGGTGATGCATGGCCGCGCAAAGGATCTTCTCATCCATTTGATAGGTGTCAGCGACCGCTTGGCGCAAGGTAGCCGATGCCTGCCCAGAAAGCATCTTGGAGACGACGCCGAAAGAAGCTACTTCGATTGCGACCCACACGGGGATATTACCGATGGATTCGGTCGGCTTGTATGGCGCCAGAAAATCCTCCCGCGAACGCCGCAGCTCAGTCCGGAGACCGTTTAGCATCTCGATACATCGGTCAACGTGGCGAAACATGCTGGTATCAAGATGGGCATACGGGCCTGAACGATGCCCGATCTCATACGCAAGGCGGGAACGAACCGATACTTCTACGCACTTGATTGCGGCAAGTACTAGCTCCCTCAAAAACTGATCAAATTGATAGAGCCACAGAACATCGGCAAACGAGGAATCTTCAGCATACCTAGCACGTTCCGGCTGCCAGAACACCGAAGCGTACAGTTTGAACCTATAGTAATTCAGATGGCGTAGCCAATCGATTGCCGCAAGCCTGTCGGTCACGCTTAGGCCGCGGGCCTCCAAGACGGCAAGCTGCGCAGCATACGAACGAGGAGTATCACTACTCATGCCAGACATACCCCTAAAACAAAAGCCCTCCCTGGTGCGCTTAAGCCGACCAAAGTCGACCAAGAGGCGTGGGAGGTACTATTAAAATGAATGATTCGAAAACTTCTCATCGGTTCAAGATTAAAGAACCCAACAGCTGGTCAACGCAGTGCCGCACAGATGATTCACTAGACGCGGATAGGGTATCTTCCGGCCTTCCCGATCAGTCGACCTTGGTAGGGGTGACCGAGCGAATCTTGGCGGCTGCGACACCGTCTCGCCCCCACCCGCCACCCGTAATTATGTCTCTTTCTGGTTTCCTTGCCCACTCGTCAACTTGTCAACTGACCAGCTAGTTTTCCCTCTGGCCAACTGGCCCACTGATCAACCAATCAACTAGTCTTCCTCGGCTCCTCCGCTTTGTCTCCCTTGCCCACTCGTCAACTTGTCAACTGGCCAGCTAGTTTTCCCTCTGGCCAACTGGCCACCTGATCAACCGGTCAACTAGTGTATGCTGGCGGCTCCGCCGCGCGCCTCAACTATACTTCAACTCCACCTTCTTCCCCGTGCGAATCGACTCATAGATGCCATCGATGATGACCAGATCGCGACGGCCCAGTTCACCGGTGACAGTCAGTGGCTGATTATCGCGGAAGGCAGCGGCGACTCCGTCCATGTGGCGTTGCTGTTGACGGAAAATTCCGAAATCCAACTTACCCTTGGCGGACGTCGAGATGTTCAGGTTACGGTAACTGAAGACCGGCCGCTCGCCCTTAAACCAACCCTTCTCAGCTTCGGCGTAAAACTCGGCACGATTGTTATCATAGCCCGTCCAGACGTCGGCCACGGCGCCGTTGGCGAACTCGAGACGGAACTCCATGGCCTGTTCGACTTCGGTGAAGAATTCCGGCTGAGTCTTCGGTAGTTCCTTCGCGGTCACTGAAATCGGGTTGGCATCTGCCGCCATGCAACAGGCGTGGATTGAATAGATGCCCATATCCATGAGCGACCCGCCGCCGGCGAGCTTCTTGTCGATACGCCAGGCCTTACGACGGAGCGTGAAGCCATTGGCTGACTTTATCTTCATGAACGGTCCGAACTCCTGACTCTTAGCCAGCCGGACGAGCTCCTGGTGATAAGGGTCGTAATGTAGACGGTAACCGATGGCGAGACGCTTGCCGGCCTTCTTGCCCGCGGCGATCATCGTGTCGCACTCGGCAGCCGAAATCGCCATCGGCTTTTCGCAGATGACGTGTTTACCCGCTCCGAAGGCGGCGATGACATTTTGGGCGTGGATACCGGGAGGCGTCACCACGTAGACGATATCAATCGCCGGATTCGCCGCGACCTTTTCCCACTGATCATAAGAATAGATATTGGCTTCGTCGAAGCCGTGGAGCTTCGCGAGCTTCACGCCCTTCTCACGGGTACCCGTGATCCCCGCCACCAGCTTAACGTTCTTCGTCTCAAGGAGAGCCGGCGACAGCTCGCCGTTGGAATAGTTACCCAAGCCACAGAGCGCGAGGCCGAGCGGCTTACCGCTGGCTTCCGCGGCACGCAGCGCCGGAGCGAGGGCATAACCGGCTGCAAAGCCGCCAAGGGTACCGAGGAAGGAACGACGAGTAGGGCTCATAGGGGTGACACTATTCCTACCCCGCCCCGACCCGCCCGCAAGTTTAAGGTAGACCCGCCACCCGCCACCTAAGACCGCCACCCGAAGTGTTGTTGTCCCGCATTTGCACCTTTGCACGGTATCCTTACCTCCCCGTGTCACCTTGCCCACGTGCCCCCTCGCGGCTACGCCGCGCCCACCTTTGCACGGTATCTTTGTCTCCCTGGCCCACTGGCCAACTGATCAACCGATCAACTAGTCTTCCGCGGCTCCGCCGCGCTCCGGCCCACCGGCCAACTAATCAACCGGTCAACTAATTAGCTATCTTTTCGCGACGATTCCGCGCAACTCCTCCATCGCCGCACTGCCCGCATCAATCGCCATTCCGCTGGCATCCTTGACGGAGCTATGCTGGGCATAATCCTCAAAGACCTGCTTCTTCTGCTCAACGAGTAGTACGAGGGCTTCATCAACCGTCCCTTTAGCAATCAATCGATGCGCATTGACCTTGCGGGTCTGACCCATGCGACGGACGCGTGCGATGGCCTGACGTTCGGTCGAGGGCTTAAATTGCGGCTCCATCAAGATGACGACCTGAGCGCACTGGAGATTGATACCTATACCACCCGCCTCGATTTGCAGGGCCAGAACCCCGAAGCCTTCCTTGGCGGCGAACCGATCCAACACCAGCTGCCGCTCCTCGGCACTGATGGAACCATGGATCTGCGGACAACCGCCAACCACCGTGCTGACATCATCCAGCACCTGACGGAAAAATGAAAACACCGCGATTTTGCGTCCGTCTTCTTTGTATCCTTCCAGCAATTCCCGCAGGCGATCAAACTTCGCCGACTGCTGCCCTCCCGCCCCGATCGTGGCCGCCAGTCGCTTATTCATCAGATTGTCCGGACTCAACCGATAGGCCTCGATATCCGCAGGCTCGAGCGGGATGACTTCGTCGGTCTCGGTTAAATCAGGCAGCTCAGTCAGGACATCGGCCTGCGTTCGTCGTAAATACACCGGTGCGAGCTGCGTTCGCACTTCGGCCGGAGCGGGTCTTACCTGTTTAAGAAGCGAGGCCACCGCAGCGTCGACCTTCGGTTGGACGGTCTTAATGAGGAACTGAAGCTCGCTCAAGCGGTTCTCCAGCGCGGTGCCAGACATGAAGACGAGAAACTCTGTCAGCCCGCTCAGCCGGACGACCGATTGCGTGCGCTGCGCCTCGGGATTCTTGACCGAGTGGGCTTCGTCGACGGCCAACAGGTCGATCGCCGTAATCTTATCCACCAATCGTCCGAGCGTCGTGTATGTCGTGATGGCCACCCCACCCTCGCGCTGCCACTGCTCCAACTCGTCATCCCGGTCGCCACCATGGACGACGATTGGATTGAGCTTTGTGTGCTTCTTCACCTCGCGTTCCCAGTTGATGAGGACGCTATTCGGGGCGACCACGAAGAAATGCTTCTTACCTTGGGCCGCCAGGTGACACATCGCCGCCAGCACCTGGATGGTC
>CAINMU010000078.1 GCA_903850885.1 uncultured Opitutia bacterium
ACCAGAACGATACAACGTTAGTTCACCGGTTGACAAGGGATGCAATGGGTAGGGCTGACCACCCTTGGTCAGCCGCGGTTGAGCGAGGGCGCTCAACCCTACCCGATACATCGAAAGGTAGGGGCGCGACTGCGTCGCGTCCGTTCGCAGAGAGATTATTGATGAGCCGGGCAAGCTATTCCGATCCTACAAAGACCGTCCGCCTACGGACGCCACGCAGTGGCGCCCCTACCTTATTTACCCGAGCCAATCGTCCGGTCTCCGGTTTCCCTTTGAGTGCCGACTTCCCGCCACCCGCCACCTGAAACTTGCCTCCCACTTTTGCACCTTTGCACAGGCCGCAGGCCGATTTGCACCTTTGCACTTAGGACAGCACGTGGTGCTGTCCTGGCCCTCGCGAGCTCCGCTCGCGCTCAGTCTCCGCCTTTGCTGGGCTTACCGGTCGAAGAGAAAAATTCCTTCACGCGCGCGCGTAAATAATCTCGGTTCAGTTTGGCGATGACATCGAGCGTGATGCTCTTCGGGCAATGCGCCTGGCACTCGCCGTAATTGGTGCAATTGCCGAAGCCGGCTTCGTCCATCGTCTTGACCATCGCCAAAGTGCGACGATCGCGCTCGGGCTGCCCTTGTGGCAAAATATTCAGGTGATTGATTTTGGCGCCGACGAACAACATCGCCGACCCGTTCTTACAGGAAGCGACGCAGGCGCCGCAACCGATGCATTCCGCGGCGTCCATCGCCTCGTCGGCGACGACCTTGCCAATCAAGGTGTTATTGGCTTCGGGGGCCGAACCGGCCCGCGCGGTGATGAAACCGCCGGCTTGGATGACTTTGTCGAAAGCGGAACGATTGACCGCCAAATCCTTGATGACCGGGAAGGCCCGGGCGCGCCAAGGCTCGACCGTGATCGTCTCGCCATCGCGGAAGTTGCGCATGTGCAACTGACAAGTCGTGACGCCGGGCAGCGGACCATGCGGCATGCCGTTGATGGTCATCGAACACATCCCGCAGATGCCTTCGCGGCAATCGTGGTCGAAGGCGAACGTGTCTTGGCCGGCGCGGATCAGCTGCTCATTGAGCATATCCATCATCTCGAGGAAGGAAGCTGACGTGGGCACGGCCGCCAAGGCGTGCTCTTCAAAGTGACCCGTGGCGCCGCGGCTTTGGCGCCAGACGCGCAACTTGAGCGCCAGGGTGGTTTCGCCGTCGTGGGCTGATTTTCCGTGGACCATAAAATTACTTATAAGAGCGGGTGGTGAATTGGGCTTCCTCGTAGACGAGCGGTTCGGTATGCCGCAAAGGCAATTGATTCTCACCTTGCCACTGCCAGACGGCGACGTGTGCGTAGGCGGCGTCATCGCGTTTGGCTTCGCCGGCGTCTTGGAACTCGGTCCGGAAGTGTCCGCCGCAAGATTCCTCGCGTTTCAAGGCATCGAGACACATCAGGATGCCGAAATCCAAGAAGTCGGCCACGCGGCCGGCGCGTTCGAGTTCGGGGGCCAATTGATCGCCCGTACCGACGACTTTCACATTCTTCCAGAAATCATCGCGCAGCGCCTGCAAGTCGGAGATGGCCTGGGTCAGCCCGGCCTTGTCGCGAGCCATCCCGCATTTTTCCCAGACGATTTTCCCGAGCGCCTTGTGATAATAGCGGGGAGACTTCGTGCCATTGACCGCCAGAAGTTTGGAGACCCGCTCGTTTACTTCTTTGACCGCGGCCTTGAATTCTGGCGCTTCGGTTGTGGGGCGGCCGGAA
>CAINMU010000079.1 GCA_903850885.1 uncultured Opitutia bacterium
GCGAACATCGATCGCACAGTCTCGGTTTGCGCGAAGTCTCGGAGCATAGGACCGGGCTGGTTCGGAAAGGATACCCCGCCAGCCAAACTTCTTCTCGAGCAGCCAGGTGTTACTAAGTCCGACACCCTCAGCGGCCCCGAACTCAACGAAGTAGCCTCTTTGCTTGAAATTCAGGAAGCTCAAAACGAAGAGATCCTGGCAGAGTTGGGCCTGTGACGCCTTAAGAAGTCCGCTCAGTCGGCCCCTATGTGCTTCAGGCATGCGCTCAAGGAATGCCCGGCCGACTTCATCCGGCCTGTTAGCTGCCTCTGGACGACCCAACCGCAAGCGCTTTTGAAGTGAGCGGTTAAGCTTAGCGAAGAATTGAGTGAGTTTACTTGGGGCCATAATATCGCGGGAAAGGTTCAGTCGGCCGCCAGCAAGCGCTTATGCGTCTCGGCCGTCGGAGCGTGTCGCAGCATGACATGCGAATCCCACGGATCGAACGCCACTAGGGCTTCCTGCTCGGCTAAAGGGCGAGCGAAGCCGATGGCTTTTTCATTGAGCATCGCGGCCATGAACGAGAACGAGCTGTTGGCGGTCAGGACATAGTCCGCCTGGGTGAGCACATAGAAGTCAAGGTAAGCGGCGACGTCGGCCTTGCCCCCGAGGTCGGTCGCGTCCGCGGTCTGGAAACCGGTGAAACGACGACGATACGGACCGGGGGTTTCTGAACAGACATAGATAAGCCATTCGGCGGGGTCGAGTCCGCTCCGGCGAAGCCATTCTTCATACCAAGCGCAGGGTGCGCGGAAAAAGTACGCGTAACCATAATCCCCACGGCGCAGATGCACGGCGAGGATACGCGGGCGACGGTTACGGAGCTTGGCCAGGCGTTGGTCAACGACGGCGGTGAACTCGGGGACGAAACGAAATAGGCTACGGATGAAAGCCTGGTCCGGAGCGAGATCGGACGTGTGCCCCATGAAGTAGCCCCAATAATCAACGGAGCGAAATCCTTTGTCGGTTTCGCTAAAATGCTTGGTCCATTCACAGCCCTTGAACAAGTCGCCGGAGCTTGCCTGCGCGACCGGCTCGCGCCATTCCGGGAAAGTGAGCACGGAAGCCGGCTCGTCGCAGCCAAAGAGCTCCTGCCCGACCCATGCGGGCGTCTGGACGAGTGCCCCTTGTCGTCGAGCGACCAGCCGAAGGAACATGTATTGGAAAAGTTGGTTCGCGAAGCGCCCATTCTTGCCGAACGTACTCATCGCGACGACGGGCTTGCGGACGTAGAAAGCATCACCCCAGGTCGGATGCCAAGGAGTCATCATCGCGGCGCGATTGAAACCCGCTTCGGCCATGAATCCCTCCAGCTCACCGAGTAGAGCGGCGCCCTTGTAGAGCTCGGCAAGGTTGATCTCGGTATTGACGGCCGAAATGCCGGCCAGCAAAGCGGGAGCTCCACGTAAGGCCATGAGTTCGGCGCCCTGAATGTCCAGATTAAGGAAATTGAAATCTGCCGCCGATAGGCCTTCTTCCGCTAACAAGGTATCAAGCCGACGAGAGCGGACTTCGACCTTGGCTACCTCTTGGATGGAAGGGTAAATCTCGAGGTGCTTACCGAGAGGCAGAATGGAGCTACTCTGGTCCATCGAAGTGACATGCAGATGGACTACTCCGTCCGCATCCGAAGCGGCCGCATGAACGACGAAAACTTTCCCCGGATGGGCGGACGCCTTGGCGCGCAAAGCTGGGATCAACGCGGGGTTCGCTTCAATGTAGAGAATCTTGGCGAAACCAAGGCGGAGATAGTCGTCAAGCTCCCCGGCCTGATGGGCGCCGACATGGATGACGCCGCGAGGGGTGATCCCGTGCCGCTTTAACATCATACCTACATCGATCATCGCCTTGGACCCTTCCGACGCTGCCGCCCGACCGAGAATTCGGGACAAAACAGTACGTGAGCCGGCCGACTTGTCCCTGAGAAACCAGACTCGCTTGCGGATCGAGCGAATCAGTTTCTGGAAAGCGGACTTAAGGCTCATTAGGTCAAAGGCCACTATTGGAAATTAAGTATTTGGTGTCAATAAGTCGCTCCATATGACTTCTTTTGCGGTTCAGCCTTCACACCGTGACGGCGTGACGATACCAATGTGCCATGTCCCAACGGCCTCTCGGTTTCGGTATCTGGGGAACCGGCATGATCGCCGAGTTCCATGCGAAGGCTTTGGCGGAAATCGCCGGCGTGAAGCTCGTCGCCGCTTATAACCGAACATCGGCCAAGGGTCGCGAGTTTGCCATGAAGCATGGTATCGCATTCGCGGAAACTCCTGAAGAGCTCTTGGCCAATCCTAACGTCGACATCGTCTGCCTGTGCACGCCGAGCGGCGATCACCTCGGCCCGGCCCTCGCCTGCGCGAAGGCTGGCAAACACGTCGTGGTCGAGAAACCCCTCGAGGTCACCCTCGCCCGTTGCGACGAACTCACCTCCGCCTGCGCCAAGGCCGGCGTGACGGTCGCCGGCATTTTACCACGACGGTTCGGCGCAGGTGCGGTCGCACTCAAGGCCGCGCTCGACGCCGGTCGCTTCGGCAAACTCACCCTCGCCGGAGCGTTCATCCCTTGGTGGCGCACGCAGGCGTATTATGATTCCGCCGCATGGCGCGGCACGTTCGCCCTCGATGGCGGTGGCGCCTTGATGAATCAAGGCATCCACACCGTCGACCTCCTCCTCTGGTTCCTCGGTGCGCCCAAGCGTGTCTCCGCCACCGCTGGCCTTGTCGCCCACTCTGGCATCGAAGTCGAGGACATCGCCGCTGGCTGGATCGAATTCGCCAACGGCTGCCGCGCGACGATTGCCAGCTCGACCGCCTGTTGGTCCGCGACGGGTTTCCCCGCCGAGATCCGCATCCACGGCACGACCGGCGCAGCCGTCTTGCGCGACGACAAACTGACCGCCTTCGAATTCGAAAAGTCCCTGCCCTCCGATTCCTCCGTCCTCGCCCCGGCCACCGAAGGCGGCGGCGCGGGCGCCAACGATCCGAAGGCCATCGGGCATGCCTGGCATCGCTCCAACCTCGAGGAAGCCATCGCGGCCATTCGCGCGGGCAAGCAACCGGCCGTCAACGGTGCCGAAGGCCGTAAGGCGGTGGAATTGATTCTCGCGCTTTATCAGTCTGCGCAAGCGGGCGGCACTCCGGTGGAGCTGCCGTTGGCGAAGGATCCTGTGTTGCGGAAGTTGGGTGTGAAGAAGGCGTAGTTAGTTGACCTGTTGACAAGTTGACACGTGGACAAGGGAGGCAGAGAGGCCAGATCCAGGCTGGCACGTTGACAAGTTGACCAGCAGGCAAGGAAGACAGCGAGGCCAAGAGGCGAGCTGCAGTTGACAAGGGGACCGAGCAGAAGGGCTGGAGGCCTTAGGATTCGGATGCCTTGAGTCGCTGTTGACGCAAGCGGATAAGGCCGCCGAGCAACCTAGCCACATCGGTTCTTTTTTCGGAAAGTCGCATGTAAACATCAGGCTCAATCCAGCCGAGGTCATGGCCAATCCATAGCTGAGTTTCCAACTCGCCCAGCGAGCCCCTGGCGATGAATAGAAAGCGCAGCGACTCTTTGTTCGTGCCCCGCTCGTCTCCTTCCGCAATGTTCGAAGGAACAGACAAAGCTGCCCGACCAAGCTGATCACAGTAGGCGTAGTGCCCGCGCAACTTGGGCGTTCCCACTAGTCTATAGATATCAGCCGCAAGCGCACGCGATTGCTTCCAGACCAACAGATCCCGGAAAGTGAACGGGGTGTTGTTTTGCGGCCTAGACTGTGGCGATTCCATCCCCTGATTATCAAGAGTATGACTTGGAATTCACGAAAACAACTGCGAAGACTTCACCCACCTGGCTCTGAGTGTTGCCACCTGAATGCATCCCTTGTCAACGTGTCAACTGATCAACAGGCCAGCTTGCCCCGTGCATCCCTTACCCACATGTCAACCGGCCAGCTTCTTCGGCTGCCTCCCTTGTCAACATGTCAACTTGTCAACTGGCCAGCTGGTTAGTCTTTCTTACTTCCCCTAAACTCCTCCATCGTCGCGGAGTTCGCCGCGTTGATGCCACTCCGCGCAAAGACTTTAAAGAAGGTCCGGACGACGATTCTCATATCCAACCAAAAGGTGCCATGGTCGACATACCACACATCGAGCGCGAACTTCTCGTCCCACGAGAGCGAGTTACGGCCGTTGACCTGAGCCCAGCCGGTGACGCCGGGCTTCACTTCCATCCGGCGGGCCTGCGTAGCGTCATAGAGCGGCAGGTAACGCATCAGGAGCGGCCGCGGGCCGACGACGCTCATCTCGCCGATGAGCACATTCCACATCTCCGGAAACTCATCCAAGGTCGACGCCCGGAGAAACTTGCCGAAAGGCGTCAGGCGGATTTCGTCCGACAAAAGATTACCCTCAGCATCACGTTCGTCGGTCATGGTGCGGAATTTCACCATGCGAAACGGCTTACCCCCCATGCCCGGACGCTCTTGGATAAACAAGACCGGTGCACCCAATTTGATCCGGACCAGGAGCGCGACCAAGGCGAGCAGGGGCGCGAAGCCCAGCAGCCAGCAAAAGGAGAATCCGAGGTCGAAGAGGCGTTTTATCATTTAGCGGCGGGCGAGATCGGCCGCCGAAAATTGATAGAGGTCGAAACCTTGGATAGCAATTTCCCTTTCGAAGATGACTTCGTAATCCGCTTCGGTGGCATCAGGAGGCACGACCGACGTCACCACGCCACCATTCTTAGCGCAAAGCACCGAGACCGTGGGCGTTTTCTTGGCGCCGATGAAGCGCAGCGTCAGACGGACTTGCGCTTCGGGGTCGACCTTGACCGAAGCATCTAAATTTACCGTCAAGCGGATGACTTGCCCGGGGATTACGGACAGGCGGCGGCTTACCGCGGCATCTCCCCGGCTAATTTTTCCGCCATGCGCCACGATATGCAGATGTTCCGACTGCCATTCGACGGCGTTGTTCTGCCCTGGGCTGATATCTAATAATTCCAGACGCGCGGTGGAGCCCGTCAGGGCCAAAGTATCGATCCGATGCGCTGCTACGTCCAAGCCGGCATCTTGCGCAGCGGAGATGAAGTAATCTAACGCGCCCTTGCCGGCGGTATCGGTCTTCGTCCAAGCCTGGAGTTCCGCGGCCAGACGCGAGTTCGCCGCGGCCTTCGCCACCCATATGGCCCGCGGATTGGTCGCGATGAATTCAAACCAATGGAGCGGTTGGCCCGAGGCCCCCCAGGCGAGATTGAACCGGTCTTGGCTCGATTTATACGTGGCCTCAGCTTGGCTGAGCTCGACCAGCGCCGCCATGGCTTGCGTGGAAGTCTTGGGCTGGGCCATCCGCGCTTGATAGACCCGGCGGAAGCGAAGCGTCATTTCCCAAGCGTCGTTAAATTGGTCCAAGCGCCAGCGTTGGTTCTTCAGCCGATGCGTTAATTTATCTTGGGTCGCGAGCGCTTCCTTGGCCGACTGTAACTGCTGGCTGATCGCTTTGATTTCGCCGTCCGCTAACACCGCGGCGGAATGCTCTTCGCGGAAGTGGCGGATCCACTGATTGGCCCCGCCCCGTTGCGCATCTCGTTGCCAGGCGTCTTCCATCGTCTGGTAGGCCTGTCGCATGGCGTCTGCGGCCGGGCCATACGCCGCCTCGAACCATTGCTTGAGCAAAACCTGGTAATCGCGCGAAGGGTCTTCCAAAAGCTTGGCTCCCAGCCAGGCCTTCGGGGCGTCGAACGCCCAGATCGGATAAAGTTCGGCAATCCAGCCCTTCACGCCCACCGCTTTTTCGGTCCGGATGGCGAGCGCTTCGGCCGCGAAATTAATCCGCGGCACGCAGTAATCGACACCATACCAATAATCATAAGCGCCGACGCGTTTCGCGCCGGACTTCACCCAAGCCGCAAGATTAGCCGACTCCATCGCGGCGAAGGCCGGGTCGGCGTAACCAAAACGATCCGCGCAGACCCAAGGGAAAATCGCTGGGTGCAATTTTACCTTCGGCGCCCGTAACGTCTGCAAGTAGGCCAGTGTCCCGAGCGCATGGGATTTGCCTTCAAGGTCGCCCGCGGGCTGCCAAAAAGATCCGGCGACTTGATTCAGGTAATTCATCACGTAATCCGTACGTACGGCCCGGTCGCGATACCAGCCCTCGGAGGGCACGCTGTCGTCGAACTTGATCGAATCGTTGATGCCCAATGGCACCACCATGGCTTCGGGGTGCTTATGGAACCACGCGCGGGCGTAGCGGGCGCCGATTTCAGGGGCGAGCGGATGCGCCAAATTCGGATTGGGATCGTAGCCGCCGTTCAGGGGTTCGATACGCTTGCCATTGATTTGCGCAAACAGCGACGGGTCTTGCTTCCATTCTTTTTTACCGAACGCCGCGTAGAAGCCGTGCGAGAACGTCAAGGCCTGGCCGTAGCCGATGGAGTAAGCCCAGTCGGAAGACATTTCGTTCAACCCGCCGATGCTCCGCCAAGCGAAAGCCGGACGGAAAAGATCTCGCTCGGGCAGGCGGACTTTCGAAAGCATCTTCCAATCGGCGCCGCGGGCCGAAGGCTGGACGAAAAATATCCCAAGGTGCTGTTCGCAGAAGCGGCCGATGGCGATGCGCGTGGACACCGGATTATTTCCGAGGAGGAATACGGCCGAGCGACGGACTTCGCGGAGGGCGACATCTCCTTCGACGGCCGGCAAAGAGATTTTAGCGGCCTTGGCGGCTTGCGTCTGACCGATGAAAATCGCGCAATCGGGCGCGGGCTTATTTGCTTCCTCCAAGATGACCTCGGGGCGCTGACCCGTCACCCGTTCGCACCAATCGGCGAGAGATTGGGCACCGTACCATTCGTCGGGCTCGGGTTCGGCCGGCAAGACGATGGGGGCCCAGGCGCCGGCATCGAATAATCCGCCGGCACGCGCGACGACGGAAAGCAGGAGAAAAATGACGAGTGCTAGGGGCATGAAGTGCGCTGAGTTATCGGCGAATGCAGAGTATCGAGTATCGAGTATTGAGTATAGGGAAAATTTTGAGACACCGTTAGTTGATCGGTTGATCGGTTGATCAGTGGGCCAGTTGGCCAGAACGATACAACACGAGTTGACCCGTTGACCGGTGGGCCGGTTGGCAAGAACGATACAGCATTAGTTGACCGGTTGACAAGTTGACCAGTGGGCAAGGGAGGCAATGGGTAGGGACGGCTCTCCGAGCCGTCCGAGGTGCAAAGGTGCAAATCGGCCTGCGGCCTGTGCAAAGGTGCAAACGTGAGAGGCACATATCGGGTGACAGGTGACAGCCACCAGGGCGTCGGCCATTCGGGTGTCAGCTGTTCAGCCTTCGGCAGCTGGCTCCGGGTTCCCGCGGCTGACCAAGGATGGTCAGCCCACCCCAGTAATAAATTCTAAGGGAGACCGGAGACCGGAACGATACAGCGTTAGTTGACCGGTTGATCAGTGGGCCAGTTGGCCAGTTGGCCAGAACGAGACAACACTAGTTGA
>CAINMU010000080.1 GCA_903850885.1 uncultured Opitutia bacterium
CGACGGCCTGCTCGGGGCGGATATTTTATTCGAGCACGCTTTCTATATGGATCTCGGCAATCGGGTCATGACCTTGGGAAAAACCCCTGACACCTCGGCCGCCCATGAAGTCGCGTGTTACAGTCGGGGCGGACACTGCGGGGTGAACATCGAAGTCGAAGGCCAGAAAGTGCCGATGATCGTCGATTCCGGAGCTTCGAAATCCTACATGAGCTCCATGAAGTTCAAGGGGAAGACCTCTTTCCGCGGCTACATCCCCATCGCCACCGTCCGCAGCGTCAGCCTCACGCGCATCGAAGTCTGCCAAATCAAATCCCTACTCATCGGCGGAACGCCGCTCACGGGCGTGGAATTCATCCGCGACACCGAACATAATCTATTGGGCGACGATTTTCTACGAGCTCACCCCATTGCGATCGACATGCCCTCGCGGCGGCTCTGGCTCTTTGAATCTCAGGTCAGCGCCCCGGCGGCGACTCCCGGGCCCGACCCAACCGCGACTTCTCCGCGGCCTCAGACCGAAGAGAAACCGAAGCCCGCGAAGTAATCCGCCGATCGCTTAACGGCGACGACCGGAAGCAGGACGGCCACCAGCAGCGCCGCCTTCTTCTTCCCGACCTTCTTCACTGGGCTCTTCTTCTTCGTCCCAGCGGAGATTCTTTTCCATGTCTTTGTCTTCTTCGACGTCCGGCAAATCGGGAATGTCTTCGGCGGCAGATTGCGGACGGGCAGGCTTATCATCATCGTCATCGTCGATTGGGACTTCATGACCTAACGGGACGAACTCGAGGATATCGGTGATTTCTTCGAAGGGGTGGATGTCGCGACCTTCGATAAGGGCTTGGTTGCGCAATTCGCTCAGCTGTTCATCCACATCTTCGACGGTCAACTTCTGCTCGAGCTTGATGGTGTCATTGATGAGCTTCACGCGCAGACGCATGATGTGCTCGAGGAAGTCGGCATACGCTCCTTTGTCGCCGTCTTTGACGTTCGGCATCGCAAAGAGCTGTTCTTCGGAATCGAGAATGTGTTCGGCGACGCGAACGAGGCGAAGCACTTGATCCTTATCCAGCTCTTGCGCCTGGAAAGGAACGAAGGCCGCTTCCAAGATTTCGTTAGACAGACCATACTCCCGGAGCGGATCCATCATGTCCAAAATCCAGGGGAATTGGTGCGGGTCGAGCATACCCAAACCATCAGGCTCGTAGTGCTTAGGGTCGGAATTCTCCTTCACCCACCACGTCCCTTCCTTCTCTTTAAAGCGAAGGGTGCACCAGAGCAGTTTGGAGGTAGTCACAGCCATGGCAGGGTGAATTGCCCAACTATCGCCGGGAGTCAAGAGGGGTCGACTCACCCCGAAAAGGAACCCTTCTCCGCTTTCCTTCCGTCCAATCCTCCCTTAACTGCTGGGAATGTCTTTCCTGTATGAAAAAGTGCTAACCAAGGCCCTTTACGCCCTAGACCCGGAATTAGCCCACCATGTAGGTCTAAGAGGCATGGGTGCCCTCGGCGCCCTGCCCCCGCTCCGTGGCCTGATGGAGCGGCATCTGACCCCCAAGGGCGGCCGACCGATCGCCGCCTTCGGCTTAAACTTTCCCAACCACGTCGGTCTCGCCGCCGGGTTTGATAAAGATGGCATCGGCTGGCGCGGGGCCGCCGCGCTCGGCTTTGGCCACGTCGAAGTCGGCACCGTTACGCCTAAAGCCCAACCGGGCAACGAACGTCCCCGGGTCTTTCGCTACCCGGAACTTAGCGCGGTGGTAAATTCGTACGGCTTCCCGAACGCGGGTTCAGCGGCTTTGCAAAAAAGACTTCAGAGCCAACCCGGTCGCGGTCAACGCACCTGCCCTCTCGGGATCAATATCGGCAAAAATAAAGATACCCCCAACGAGCGGGCCCACGAAGATTATCTCCACTCTTTCAAACTCCTCGCGCCGCTCGCTGATTACCTCGTCGTCAATATCAGCAGCCCCAACACGCCGGGCTTACGCGCCCTCCAGGATCGGGCGCCGCTCGTCCAGCTGCTCTCGACCTTGGCCCAAGAAAATAAAACCACGGCCGGCGGACCCGTCCCGCTCTTGCTCAAAGTTTCACCGGACCTAAACCCCAACCAACTCAGCGACATCGTCAGCGTCGTCGGCGAATGCGGCTTCGCCGGCATCATCGCGACCAATACAACGATTACGCGCCCGCCGGGCACGGCGGCCTGCGCGACCCAAGGCGGCCTCAGCGGCGCACCGCTCCTTGAACGCTCCCTTCACGCCGTGCGCTTCCTCGTGCAAGCCTCCCAAGGCCGGATCCCCGTCATCGGCTGCGGCGGCATCCTCTCCGCTCAAGACGCCGGGCGCTTCATGGACGAAGGCGCCTGTCTGGTCCAAGTGTATTCCGGTCTTATTTTCCGCGGTCCCGAACTCGCCCGTGAAATTGCCGAAGGCCTCGCTTGGCGCCAGCGCCCTTGGATCTGAACACGTTTACTTTGCTGAAAGTAACTGGACGGGGATGTGCACTTCCGACTGCTTGAGGAAGAACGGCACGAATGGACTGTTCCAGTAAACCGCATACGGTTCTCCGGCCGCTTTGACGTCGGTCCGCTTCGCGAGCCACGCGCGAAGTTCGGTCAAGGCTTCCTCGTAATTCTCGCGGCTATAAGAACCGCGGATACCGATCGCGGCCACGCGTCGTTCGGGCACCGACGATAGCTTCACCTGCGGCGTCTCCGCGAGGTCCGCGCGCTTGGCCGAGGCTTCGTCCATGTAGAAGACCATTGTGCCCGGCTTGATACCCGCTTCGACCGGCGCGGTCATCGGAATCTTGTTCGAGTCGATGTAGCGGAAGAGCTTCATGAATAGCCCGTTGTCGGCAGCGAAATAATCGTTCGCGGATTCCGTAAGCATCCAGCGGGCAGCCGGCAAGGTCTTGAGCTCGAGGTCGCCAGGCGCGGTGCGGGGATAGGCTTCGGACACGGCACTTAGTCTGGCCGACGCCACGGCAAGGGCGAGAGTAACCCAGAGGAACATCTTCATAAGTTCATTAAAGGGGCCTGCCGCCAAGGTTCCAATCCCGGAATCCTGTGACCGACCTTGCCACGGCCTCGGGACTTCCTTTTGTGATGTCATGCGTGAAACGCCAGAAAAGAGGACCTTCGCCTCCCGGGTCGGCCACAACTTCCTGACGGGGATGTTCCTGCTCCTGCCGATTAGTCTGACGTTCTACGTCATCTCCATTCTTTTGGATCTGATCGGCAAGCCCGTCCAAACTATCGCCAAAGAATGCCTGCGTTGGTTTTTTGAAAGCTCTCGCCAACCCCTGCCCGACTTTAGTTCCGGCACCTTAGGCGGCAGTCTCATGGTCGCGTCAGCCCTCGTGATGATCGTCATCCTGACGATCGTCGGCTGGCTCTCCAAACGGCTCTTCGGTAAACTCCTTCACCGCTGGTTCGCCACCCTCCTCGAGCGCACCCCCGGACTCGGCGCCCTCTACGGCACCATCCGCCAAATGGTCGACGCCCTCAGCGGCCGCAACAAGGATACCTTCCGCCGCGTGGTGATGGTCGAGTTCCCCCGTCCGGGCATGTGGACCATCGCTTTCGTGACCCACGAGCAACCGACGGTCTTCAGCGAGGCCATCGGTAAACAGGTCGTGAATGTCTTTATCCCGGCCGCGCCCGCACCGACCACCGGCGTCATCCTGCACCTTTCTCCCGAGGAAGTACGTGAGACGAAGCTGACCGTCGGCGAAGCCCTGGGTCTATTGATGAGTTTCGGCGCCGTCGTCCCTAAGCTTGAAGAAAAGAAGCGGGGCTGATGTCCACCTCGAGCCTGCGCTGCCTCATCCTCGGACGCGACCCGTCAGGTGAATCACACACGCTCATCACGGCGCTCGAACCCGACCAAGGCCTGACGCGATGCTTACTCCGTACCCATCGCGGCAAAGGCACGACTGCTCCCGATCTCTTCGATGAAGGCGAAGTGATTCTTGAACTTGCCAAAGACAACGGCATCCGCTTTGCCCGCGATTACCGGCTGCTGACTCGCCGCAGCGGACTCGCGCAAAATCACCGCACCCTGGAACGGGCCTGTCGGCTGGCTTCGATGATCCGCAAAAATCCGCCGCCGCCCGAATCGGCCGCGGTCTGTTATCGCATTGCGCTCGAAAGTTTTGACGCGATGGCTTCCCGACCCCGCGCCGATTGCGCCTATTTTAAATCTCTCTGGCTGATGATCAAAGATGGCGGCTGGCCCGTCCAAGAACATTGGTTCGCCCGCCTCGGCGCTCGCCAAGAGTTCGCGATCAACATTCTGACGCACCCCCTTGACGCCCAAACCATCGAAGAAGAAAGCGTCTTAGCCCTTTCCATCGACCTCGAACGCTGGGCCGCAGGCGAAGCCCACTTCGTGCTGCCCTGATGCGGATCCTCATCAAGACCAAGCGCGTCGAACTCAGCGCCCAAGAGTTTGCGACCTTCCGCCCTGGCCCCGGCGCTGGGGCCGGCGGGGCGCCCTGGCGGGCCGAAGCGGGCCGCCAATGGCATGAGACCCTGCGTCTTCACGCGGAAGCGGAAGGCCAAGGCTGGACGTTCGAGCACGCCATCGCCAGCGAGATTGGGGCCTTAGGCTGGACAATCGCCATCACCGGGCGGGCCGATCAATGGCTGGAGCGCGAGGGTGAAATCAAAATCCGGGAAATCAAAACCGTCAGTACGAGCCTGCCGCGTAAACCGGAATTCCTGATCAAGCGCTACCCGCACCACTTTCTACAGCTGGCCGCCTATTGTCATGCCGCCCGCCTCTTGCCTGACACTCGTTCCGTCCAAGGCGAAGTCATCTTCATCGACCCCACCGACGGCACGCAACAAGCCGTCGCGCTTTCGTCTTCCACGGAAGGCGACTTATTAAAACAAGCCGAGACGGTCGCCGCCCATGCGGAAAATCGCCGCGCCAGTCATGCCCGCCTGCTTAATCTGCCGGACCGGCTGCCGTTCAAGGAACCCCGTCCCGAATGGTTGCAATGTTGCGCCGATCTCGACCAAGCGGGCATCGAATCCGCTACGCGGCTCTTGGTCGCGCCGACGGGCTTCGGAAAAACTTCGGCGGCTTTGCGACATGGGCTGGCCTTAATGCGCGGCGGCCGAGCGGGCCGCTTGCTCTACCTCACGGGCAAAGGCACCGGCCAACTTCAAGTCCTGCATGAATTACGCCGCTTGGCCAAACCAAGCGAGTTGCGCGCCCTCGTCCTTCGTCCCCGCGCCGAACATGAAGTCGAAGGCCAGACCGATGACCCGGAAGAAATCCGCCGTAACTGGGCGCGGGCCGCGATCGACCCGCAAGCACTGCTCGAAGACGGTGCGGACTTACGTCGCATTCGCGAACTCGGTCGGATCGCCGGCGTCCCGCCTTGGGATATCACCAAAGCGATGCTCGGCCATGCCGACGTGGTCATCTGCGACTACAACTACGTGTTCTCCCCCCGCAACCGGGCGGCACTCGAAACTGTTCCGGGCTGGGAAAATGCCGATACGGCTCTGATCGTCGATGAAGCCCATAACTTACCCGAACGGGCCGCAGAATGTCTCTCGATGCGCGACGAAGCCGCCGCGGCCGCTGATTTTTCCTTCACCCTGACCCGATTCAAAGCCCCCGCGGCCTGGTGTACCGCGGCTCAAGCCTGGGCCGACTTTCTCCAAAAGCTTCCGAAAGTAGATGCGCTCTCGCCCGATGACCGCATCGAAGCCATGGCCATCGCCGATCGACTTTCGACGCTCGCCGCCGAACACCCATTTAATACCGACGATTTACCTGACAGCGGAAAGCAAGCCGTATGGAACGCTGCGGCTTGGTCCGAGCGTTTAGAAAAAGCTGACCTCGGATGGCTCCTGTGGTCCCCGCGAGAAGGGATGCTCAGTCTCGATTGCCTGTCGGCGGCCAAAGCAACGGGCGAACGCCTCCTGACCTACGGCCACGCCTTGCTCATGACGGCCACGCCCGGGCCGAAAGGCTCCTTGGCGGCGGACTGCGGCCTCGATCCTGATACGTTCATTCGGGTCGACGCCCTGGCCCCTTGGCGACAAGGCGCTTACACCGTCGCGATCGACGGCCGGGTCGACACGCGACTAAAGACGCGCGAAAAACATCTACCCCAGACCGCCGCCGCGCTCTTGCGTCTCGCCGAAGAAGGGGCCGTCGCGGCGTTCTTCCCCTCTTATAAATATGCGGAAAATGTCGTGAGCGAAATCCGTAAACTCAGCCCTAAGGCCGACCTAGCGCTCCAACCGCGCGGATTGGGCCCCGATGGTACGGCACGCTTCGTCGAGGACTCGCTCAATCGCACCACAATCCTCTGCCTGATCCTCGGCGGTTCGCTGGGCGAAGGCGTCGACATGCTTGGCGGGCGCATTCGCTCCGCCGTGATCATCGGCCCGGCCTTACCCGAAGTGAATGCGCTCCAGGAAGCTCGTCGGAAAATGTTCGCCAACGACGGCGCCGAAGACGCGTTTTCTCTGGCTTACGTCCGTCCTGGCATGCGCAAAGTCAATCAGGCGCTGGGACGCCTCGTGCGCGCGCCAGGGCAAAGCGCCCGCGTGCTTTTGCATTGTCGAAGATTTGCCGACGAAGCGTACCGCACCCTGCTCTCGACC